>JAFDWP010000184.1 GCA_018268435.1 Actinomycetota bacterium | reverse complement strand
GCTCGAGGCCTGCTCCCACAGCGACATCTCCCCGGATTCGCCGGATCCGGATCCTCCCCCACCGGATGCCGCTGCCGCATCCGCGCCCTGATCCGACCGCTCAGCGTCGGTCATAGTGCCCATTGTGTCCACACTCATCAGAGCGCGAAAGGGGGCCGCTGATACATGTTTCCTCCGGCGACCCCGAACCGGCGCCGAAAGGTCGCCCGCCGTAGACTCGGAGGCATGACGGTGCTGTACATCTCGGCGCGCCCGCAGACAGTGGCCGCCGATGCCGAGTTCGAATCGTTCCGCACCGCAGCCCGCCTCGACGACGGCGACATCCGCCGGCACGACCTCGTCACCGATCCGCTCATGATCGAGCCCGACGTCACCGCGGTCATCATCGGCGGCAGCCCGTACAACGTCACGGACCCCGAGTCGAGCAAGACCGACGAGCAGCGTCGCGGCGAAGAGCACCTGGCCCGCCTCGCGGTCGCGTGCGCCGACGGCGTCGGCCCCGCCGTGCTGTTCACCTGCTACGGCATCGGTGTGGCCTCACGGGCGCTCGGCGGCGAGGTCACGCGCGCGTTCCCCGAAGACACCGGCACAGCGGTCGTCGAGCTGACGGATGCCGGCCAGGCCGACCCCGTCTTCGGCTCACTGGCATCCCGCTTCTCCGTGCTCACCACCCACAAGGAGGGGTGCGTCGCCCCGCCGCCGGGCGGCGTGCTGCTCGCGACGAACGCGGCCTGCCCGGTGCAGGCGTACCGCGTCGGCGAGCGCCTGTACGCGACGCAGTTCCACCCGGAGCCGACGGCGAAGGCGTTCGCCGAGCGCATGGACGTCTACCGCAACGACGGCTACTTCGACGCCGCCGACTACGACGCCCTCGCCGCCGAGGTGGTGCGGACGTCGGTGACCGAGCCGCTGCGCATCATCCGGGAGTTCGTCCGCCTGTTCGGGTGAGCCCGCGCCCTCAGTGCGCAGGATGCCTCAGGACGCGGATGCCTCGGCCGGCGTGTCCGCGACGGCGTCGCCGGTGTCACTCGCCCCGACCCGCTCGATCATCAGCAGGGTCGCATCCATGATCTCGTCCGCGTCGGCACGGCTGCCGCTCGTGACGACCTCCTGCGCTCCCTCGGCCACGATCGCCATCATGACCGACACCGTCAGCCGCCCGAGCGGATCGTCGGACGCATGCGTGAGGACGGTGACCTGCCGCAGCCACTCGTGGCGACCGTTGCGCAGCCACAGCTCGAATCCGGGAGGACCGTCCTGAGCGAAGAACACCGACCCGCGCGACCGGTGGTTCCAGCATCCTTCGAGGTAGGCGCGCGCGCCCACCATGAACAGCGGAACGGTGCCGGCCTCACCACGGCTCTGCAGGTCTTCGATGGCCGTCGAGACGAGGTTCTCCTGGTCTTTGACCCACTCCTGCCAGAGCGCGAGGTAGAGCCCCGCCTTGTTGCCGAAGTGGTGGTAGAGGCTGCCGATGCTGAGATTCGAGCGCTGGACGATGTCCTCCACGCTCGTTCCGGCGTACCCGTTCTCGATGAACAGCTCGAGCGCGGCATCCAGAAGCGTCCTCTGGGTCTGGTTGGTGCGCTTCCAGTTCCAGCGCGAACGCTCCGCCGCGGGAACGACCGGATCCGACATTGCCTCCCCTTCCCGAGATCAGGCGACGACGCGCCCGACTCCCCCACCCCATGATAGGTAGTCGCCATCCGACTGCCCCTTCGGCGACCGCATGCGCGTCGCCGGAAGCACCCGGCCCGCCGACGGTCGTACCGTCGGCGGGCCGGGCATGCGTCGCGTCTCCCGGATCAGAAGACCACGACGCTGCGAGCGACGCCGCCCTCTTTCAGCTCCGCGTAGCCCTCGTTGATCCGCTCGATCGGGATCGTCTGGGAGAGCAGGTCGTCGAGGTTCAGCCGGCCCTGCAGGTAGTAGTCGGCGAACATCGGGATGTCCTGCTTGAAGTTCGTCGAGCCCATGTAGACGCCCTGCACGCTGCGCTGGGCCACGAGCAGGTCGCGCATCACGTCGATCTCGAGCACGCTGCCGGGCTTGTGCAGCCCGATGAGGTACGCGGATCCGCCGGTGTCGAGCATCCGGATCGCCTGCGCCGACGTCTGCGGGAGACCGATCACCTCGAACGACTTGTCGACGCCGCGTCCGCCGGTGAGCTCCTTCACCTGCTCGATCACGTCGCCGTCGGCGGGATTGACGACATCCGTCGCCCCGAAGCGCTTGGCGAGCTCCAGCTTGGCGGGCACCAGGTCGACGGCGATGATGCGCCGGGCCCCGGCGAGCGCCGCGCCCTGGATGGCGGACAGCCCGACGCCGCCGCAGCCGATGACCGCGACCGTGTCGCCGACACGCGTCTTCGCCGTGTTGATCACGGCGCCCGCGCCGGTGACGACGCCGCAGCCGAGCAGCGCCGCCTTCTCGAACGGGATCGACGGGTCGACCTTCACGATGTTGTTCTCGTGCACCAGCATCTGCGCGGCGAAGGCCCCGAGGTTCCAGAACTGGATCGCCGGGGCGCCCTCGACCGACAGCCGCGCACCCTCACCCGGCTGCCGCATCGTCTCGGCGGCGTTGCGGCACTGGTACGGGCGGCCGGTCGTGCAGCGCTCGCAGCGACCGCAGTGGCTGACGAGGCATCCCACCACGTGGTCGCCCACCTCGAACTCGGTCACGTCCGGACCCACCGCGACCACGACGCCGGATGCCTCGTGCCCGAGGACGGCCGCCGCCGGGAACCCGGCCGGGTTCTCGATCATGTGCAGGTCGCTGTGGCACAGGCCGGACGCCTTGATGTCGACGAGGACCTCGCGACCGATCGGTTCGGCGATGTCGATGTCGCGGACGACGAGTCCGGCACCGGGGCCTTCGAGCACTGCAGCTTTCATCGTGTTCTCTCCATTCCTCTCGTCACGGGTCGTCGTCGACCCGTGACCGCCCGCCCGCGCTCTGCGGTCGGGCATTGCGCCGCCTGCGTCGGCACCGCCGCGATCACTCGTCGGCGAAGAACAGGATCTGGTCCCGCGTGTACGCGCGACCGGGGTGTGCGGCCGTCAGGTGGGCCCGGGCCGCGTCGACGAGTTCGTCCTCGCCGGCGCCGGTGATCAGCTCTCCGCACGGGCAGTTCATCTGCATCGGGTGCTCCTCGGTCTGGTCGATCGGATCAGCGGGCGCCGACGGCGACGCGGCTGTCGGCCCACGCCCGGAAGTCGAAGTCCTCGGCTGCGGCCTCCTCGGGCGACAGCTCCGGCCGCTCGGCCAGCAGGCGGCGCGCGATCATGTGGTCGGCGGGTCCGTTGACGGTCTCGACCGCCACCAGCACGCCGTCCTTGATGCACAGCACCGTCTTCTGTCCGGCTTCCGCCGGGAGCTCGACGGTGTGGTCGTAGCCGTGCGCCACGCCGGCGATCTGCAGCTTCAGGTGGCCCTGGTCCGACCAGAACCACGGCAGCGTGCGGTAGTCGCCGCCGTCGCCGGTGAGGCGCGCGGCGACTGCCCGCGCCTGGTCCGACGCGTTCTGCACCGACTCGAGGCGCGTCATCGCACCGCCGAGCTGGGCGCACGGGAAGCTGACGACGTCGCCGACCGCCGAGATGTCCGGGTCGCTGGTGACCAGCCGCTCGTCGACCTCGATGCCGTTGGAGACGGCGAGACCGGCGGCCTCGGCGATCTCGGTGTTCGGGATGACGCCGATGCCGTACACGACGACGTCGGCGGGAAGCGTGCGGCCGTCGTCGGTCGTGACGCCCACGACGCGGCCGTCCTTGCCGTCGATGCTCGCGAGGCCGTGGTTGAAGTCGAACTCGACGCCCCACTCCTCGTGCGTCGCCCGGAAGAACTCGGCCGTCGTCGCCGACACGGCCCGCGCCATCGGGCGGTCCCCCAGCTCGAACACGTGCACGTCCGCGCCGCGCGCGGCGGCGACGGAGGCGAACTCGAGGCCGATGAACCCGGCCCCGACGACGATCGCCTTCGTGCCCTCGCGCAGGCGCGACGACAGGTCGTCGGCATCCGCCTTCACGCGCATCCCGGTCACGCCCTCGAGGTCGCTGCCCGGCACCGGCAGGGCGCGGTTGCGTGCGCCCGTCGCGATCACCAGGTGGTCGTACGGGATGCGCGCACCGCTCGCGAGTTCGACGGTGTGCCCCGCGCGGTCGATGGCGACCGCCGGGTCGTGGACGAGCCGGACGTCCTGGTCGGCGTACCACTTCTCCTGCCGGTGCAGGAGGCGACGCTCGTCGGACTCCCCCAGCAGATACGCCTTCGACAGCGGCGGCCGCTGGTACGGCAGGCCGTGCTCATCGGTGATGAGCGTGATCGACCCCGTGAAACGGTACTGCCGCAGCGACGCCGCGGTGAGGTAGCCTCCCTGGCCACCGCCGATGATGACTACAGCTGACATGATCACTCCCTGCTCGTACGGCCGACGGATGCCGACCGGTCCTGCTCGTCCACGTTCCGTCGCCGCTCAGTTGCGACGCGGGATGATGACCTGCATCGACTCGTAGCCCTTGACGAAGTTGCTGTAGCTGAAGACGGGCTCGCCGACGACCGTGATCTCCGGGAAGCGCTTGAGCATCTCCTCCCAGATGATCCGCAGCTGCAGCTCCGCGAGGCGGTTGCCGAGGCAGCGGTGGATGCCGAACCCGAACGACAGGTGCTGTCGGGGGTTGCGGCGGTCGATGATGTACTCGTTCGGATTCTCGACCTTGGCGTCGTCGCGGTTGCCCGACACGAACCACAGCACCACGCGGTCGCCCTCGTGGATCGTCTTGCCGCCGAGCTCGACATCCTTCGTCGCGACGCGCATCATGTGCGTGAGCGGCGTCTGCCAGCGCACAGTCTCGGACACCATCGACGGGATGAGCGCCGGGTTCTCGCGCAGCTTGTCGAACTGCTCGGGCCACTTGTTGAGCGCGTACACCGACCCGGTGATCGTGTTGCGGGTGGTGTCGTTGCCGCCGACGAGCAGCACGATGCCGTCGCCGATGAGCTCGCCGAGGGTGAACTCCCCCGCATGCGGGCTGTGCGCCAGCAGCGAGATGAAGTCGCCCTTGGGCTCCTTCGAGACGCGGTCCTGGAACAGGCTCACCAGCGTGTCGCGGAACTCGGCCATGATCTCGTCCTTCTCCTCGAAGGACTTCACCGGCTGGTCGGGACCGGGGATCATCGTCACGACATCCGACCACCAGGTCAGCTGCCGGCGCTTCTCCTGCGGGTAGTCGAAGAGGGTCGCGAGCGTCATCGCGGTGAGCTCCTTGGACACGAGGTCCACCCAGTCGAACTGCTCCCCGATCGGCAGGCCGTCGAGGATCGCCCCGGCGCGTTCGCGGATGATCGGCTCGAGCTCGCGCAGCGTCGACGGCGACACCCCGTCGGCGACGGCGCCGCGGTGGATGTCGTGGTCGGGCGGGTCCATGCTCAGCAGCGACGTGATCCCCGGCCCCGGTCCCCGGGGGGCGTCCTCGACGGCTGTGGCATCCGCCGTCACGGCCCGGCTGTTGAAGTTCGCACTCGCCACGGCCCGCGCCATCGCGCGCTGGTCGGGCAGGGCGATGCCGGCGTTCGCCGAGAAGGTGTCGTGGTCGGTGTCGGCCGCGACGATGTCCTCCCACTTGGTGAGCGACCAGTAGTTTCCGTGGTCGCTGTACTCCTCGGAGGTGAAGTGGACGGGGTCCTGCTCGCGCAGGCGCTCGAACTTCCACCACATCTCCTGCGTCTCGAACGAGCCCGGGTCACCCGGGTTGAGCTCGTCCAGTGGCATGTCGTAGATCTTCTGCCGGGCCGCCGCCTGCTCTTCCGTGAGGCCCCGGCTCGGGACGGGAGTTGAAATGGTCATGGTCTGATCCGTTCTCCTGCGGTTGTTCGGTGCCGGCGGGTGCGGCGACCATGCCGCACCCGCCTGTGGCGCCTAGTTGTCGACGACCTCGACCGAGAGGCCGTTGAGTTCTTCGGACACGATGATCTGGCACGCCAGTCGGCTGCAGTCCTTCACGTCGTAGGCGGCCTTGAGCATCGCCTCCTCGGCGGGGGTGCGCTCGCCGGTCGCCGCACGCCAGTCGGGACGCACGTGCACGTGGCAGGTCGCGCACTGGGCCTCGCCGCCGCAGTCGCCGTAGATTCCCGGGATGGACTCGTTGACGGCGACCTCCATGAGCTTCCAGCCCACCTCGGCCTCGACCGTGCGCTCCGTGCCGTCATGGAAGCCGAAAGTCACATCGACCATTTCTGCTCCCCTCCTTCTGTTTCGTCTGCGGCGGTCTCCATGCGAGATCCGCCTCGGGTGTGGATCGGGCCGTGCAGGGCGGCTGCGCCCCGGCCCGCGGAATGCGGGATGCCGGACACGGTCATGTCCAGGTGATGAGCGCGTCGAGTGCTTCGACGTGCGAGCCGCGCACCGACAGCGGGTTGACCTCGAGCGATTCGAGCCGGTCGCCGAGACGCTCGGCGAGCTGCGCGATGCGGGTGACGACGTCGGCGACGGCATCCAGGTCGGCGGGCTCGGTGCCGCGCGCGCCGGCGAAGATCTTCGCCGCACGCAGCGACAGCAGGCCCTGCTTGATGCGGTCGTGCGAGACGGGGAGCACATGGAGGGTGCTGTCCTTGAGCACCTCGACCCAGATCCCGCCGAGGCCGACCGCGAGCACCGGACCCCACTGCGGGTCGCGCACGACGCCGACGATGAGCTCGGTGCCGGGCGGGCGCATCGGCTGTACGAGGGCGGTCACGTCGGTGGCGCCCGCGGCGCGGCCGGCCGCGACGACGGCCTCGAACGCGTCTCGCACGGCGTCGGCATCCTGAAGCCCGAGCCTCACACCGCCGATGTCGCTCTTGTGCTCGATGGCATCCGACGCGAGCTTCACCACCACCGGGTAGCCGACCCGGTCGGCCGCGGCCGCCGCCTCGTCCGCGGTGGTCGTCTCGACGCTCGGCACCACCGGGATGCCGTGCTCGGCCAGCAGAGCCGCCGAGCGGCGCTCGCCGAACACCTCGCCCGGAGCGACCGCGAGCTCGATCGGCTCGAGGGTCTGCGGCTCATCGAAGACCTGCTCGTCCTGTGCGGCCCAGTACGCCTCCGACCAGTCCGCGGCGCGTCCGAGCGCCGTGAGGCCGTGGTGGATGCCGCCGATCGAACCCGGGAATCCGGTGTCCTCCATGATGCCGCGGCTGTAGTCGGTGATGTCTGTCATCGCCGTCGCGAGCGGGATCACGGGCTTGGAGATGCGGGCGAACAGCTCCGCCTGCGTGCGGAAGCGCTCCAGGTGGATGCTGCGGTCGACGCCGTTCGGCTCGGCCGGAGGCTCGGTCATGACGACGATCTGGTCGATGCTCGGGTCGTCTTCGACGGCGACGAGCGCGTTCATGAGCAGCTGGCCGTCGACGAGGATGTACCCGGTGACATCGAGCGGGTTGTGCACGCTCGCGAAGTCGGGCATCACCGCGCGCAGGCGGGCCTCGGTCTCGGGCGCGAACGCCGGGATGTCGATGCCCTCGTCCTCGGCGCGGTCCGCGATGACCTCGCAGGCGCCGCCCGACGGGGTGACGAACGCGAAGCGGCGACCGCGGAGCGGGCCGGTGCGGGCGAGCAGCTCGCCGGTGACGATGAGGTCCTCGAGGGAGTCGACGCGGATGACGGCGCTCTGACGGAAGACCGCGTCGATGACGCCGTCGTCGCCCACGAGCGAGCCGGTGTGCGCCTTCGCGACCTGGGCGCTGCCTTCGCTGCGTCCGACCTTGAGCGCCACTATCGGCTTGCCGGCCGCGAGTGCCCGTCGCGCGACCTCGCGGAAGCGCTCCGGGTCGCGGATCGACTCGACGAACAGCAGCACGACCTTGGTGTCCTCGTCGTCGACGAGGTAGTCGATCACGTCGGTCATCGACAGCATCGACTCGTTGCCCATGGCGACGAGCAGGCTGAGGCCCGCGTTGCGCACCCGCGCCTGGCGCAGCACCGAGCTCGCGAGCGCCCCGCTCTGCAGCACGATGCCGATCGACCCCTGGGGGATCTGATCCGACAGCGGCAGACCGTACGGGGTGATTCCGGCGGCGACGTTGACGAAGCCGTTGCCGTTCGGGCCGAGCACGGTGATGCCGCGCTCGCGGGCGAGGGCGCGCAGCTGCTCCTCGAGCCGCGCACCCTCCTCGCCGACCTCGCCGAACCCGGCCGTGAGCACCACGGCCGAGCGGATGCCGGCATCCGCGATCTCGCCCATGACGTCGAGCACCGCACCGGTGGGCACCATCACGATCGCGAGGTCGGCCGGTTCGGGCAGGTCGGCGACGGAGCGGTACGACTGCTGGTCGTGCACGATTCCACCGCGCGGGTTGACGAGGTGGACGGCGCCCGCGAACCCGCTCTGCACGAGGTTCGCGTAGAACGCGCGGGACCAGCTGGACTTGTCCGTCGCGCCCACGAGCACGATGGATGCCGGGTTGAAGAGCTGTCTCACGCTCTCGACGGTGAGGGTGGGCGGGAACGTCGTCGTTGCCGTCATGGGTGACTCCTTGGTTCTGTGCGTGTCGGGTCGGCGAGGCGTGTCAGCCGCCGATCACGCCGACCTTCGTGTGGCCCTTGATGAGGTTGCGGGCGATGGTGCGGCGCTGGATCTCGTCGGTGCCCTCGAAGATGCGCAGCAGGCGGAACGAGCGGTACCAGCGCTCGATGGGGAGCTCCTTCGTGTAGCCCATGCCGCCGTGGATCTGCAGCACGCGGTCCACGACCCGGTTGGCCATGGTGGTGCCGGCGAGCTTGGCGACCGAGGCCGAGTTGCGGTTGTCCTGCCCGTTCTCGAGCTGCCACGCGGCGAACAGGGTCAGCCACTTGGCCTGCTCGATCTCGACGTACGAGTCGGCGATCTGCCACTGGATCGCCTGGTAGTCGGCGATCGCGTGGCCCATCGAGACGCGGTTCTTGGAGTGCTCGATGGCCATGTCGAGCAGGCGCTCGGCGCCGCCGATCGCGCCCGAGGGGATGAGGTAGCGGCCGTTGCCGATCCACTGCATGGCGAGCTTGAAGCCCCAGCCGACTTCGCCGAGCACGTTCTCGTTGGGGACGCGGACGTTGTCGAACAGCAGGGATGCCGGTCCCCATTCGCCCATGGTGGCGATCGGCGAGGACGTCCAGCCCATGTCGCGGTCGACGAGGAAGCACGTGATGCCGCCCTCGGAGCCCTTCTCGGGGTCGGTCACGGCGAACACCATCACGAAGTCGGCCTCGTTGCCGCCGGTGATGAAGATCTTCTCGCCGTTGATGATCCAGTCGTCGCCGTCGCGCACCGCACGGGTCTTGATGTTGCGCGCGTCGGAGCCGGCGCCCGGCTCGGTGATCGCGAAGCAGCTGTGACGTTCGCCGTTGATCGTCGGGATCAGGTACTTCTGCTTCTGCTCCTCGTTGGCGCCGTACAGGATGTTGTCGGCGGTGCCGCCGAGCTTGAACGGAACGAACGAGCGGCCGGTCTCCATGGCGATGATGGAGCGCATCACGGGGCCGAGGTCGACCCCGCCGTACTCCTCGGGGGTTCCAATGCCCCAGAATCCGGCGGCCTTGGCCTTCTGCTGGAGATCCTGGGCCTGCTCGGGCGAGAGGCCGGGGCGGTGCTCGCGCTCGTTGCGCAGCACCTGCGGCTCGAGCGGGATGACTTCCTTCTCCATGAAGGCGCGGACGGTGTCGCGCATCATCTGCTCTTCGTCGGAAAGAGAGAAATCGATCATTTGTGATGCCTCCGATGTCTTCTGCGGCTGTGCCGCGTCTGACCGGTCTCCCGACGGATCGCTTCCACTTCGGCGGACGATTCGTCGTTGAATCCCGGTTCCTAGAACTTTATTCTAGAAGTCTGTTCTAAATGCTAGAAGGGGACCCCATCGGCGTCAAGCGTCTTCTCTCGAAACGCCGACGGGATCCGGGGCGGATCAGCCCTTGGGGCCGCCGGCCACGTAGATGGTCTGCCCCGAGACGTACGAGGCGTCCTCGCTGACGAGGAACGACACCACGTTCGCGATGTCCTCGGGGCGCCCGACACGGCGGACCGGGATGCGCTCGGCCGCGGCCTTCTGCATCTGCTCGAAGTCGTTGCCGGTGCGCTCGGCGGTCGCCCGGGTCATGTCGGTCGCGATGAACCCGGGGGCGACCGCGTTGACGTTGATGCCGAACGGGCCGAGCTCGATGGCGAGGGACTTGGTGAACCCCTGCATGCCGGCCTTGGCCGCGGAGTAGTTCGCCTGCCCGCGATTGCCGAGCGCCGAAGTGCTCGAGAGGTTGACGATCTTGCCCCACTTCTCGGGCACCATCTGCGCCTGGGCGGCGCGCGACCACAGGAAGGCGCCGCGCAGGTGCACGCCCATGACGGTGTCCCAGTCGCTCGAGCTCATCTTGAACAGCAGGTTGTCGCGCAGGACGCCGGCGTTGTTCACGAGGACGCCGATCGATCCGAGTTCGGACTGCACGCGCTCGGCGGCGGCGAGCACGGACTGCTCGTCGCTGACGTCGCAGCCGACGCCGATCGCGCGACCGCCGGCCTCCTCGATCTCGGCCACGACATCCTTCGTGGCGTCCTCGGCGATGTCGATGACGGCCACGGCCGCCCCGTCCGCTGCCAGCCGCACGGCCGTGCGGCCTCCGATGCCTCGTCCCGCACCGGTGACGACGGCGACCTTGCTCTCCAGGTGAGCCACGCTGCCCCTTCCTTCCGCGTTCGCGGCCGGCTCCTCCGATGGAGCCGAACCGTATTCTAGAACTTGACTCGAGAGTCTGGCACGGCGGAATCCGGCCGTCAACCCCCAGTCGATGAGTGGAATCCGAGCCTGCGGAAACCCTTGCGCACCCTCATCCCCGTGGTTAGAATCCGTTTCTAGAATCACGCTTCGGATGTTCGATGCGCCGCTCACGGAGAGCGCCCGCGCATCGCGGACGCCACGACCGGCCCCGCGCATCCGACGCCGAAAGGTCGAAGATGACAATCAAGGTGACTCAGCCATGGCCGCCGGCCGACAGCACGGCGGGCGCGCCCGCGCCGCACGTCGAGCATCTCCTGGCGCCCAACCCGAGCTCGTGGACGTACGAGGGCACCAACTCGTACGTCATCGGGCACGGCGGGTCATCCCTCATCGTCGATCCCGGCGTGCCCGACGACGACCACCTGCAGACGCTGATGCGGATGAGCCTTGCCGGCGACCGCACGCCGATGGCGGTGCTGCTCACCCACGACCACCCCGACCACAGCGACGGCGCCCGCGAGGTCGCCGGCGTGCTGGGTGTGCCCGTGCTGTGCCTCTCGCCGCGGTTCGCGGACGAGCTCCCCGCCGACGGCGCGGTGCTCGACGTCGACGGCCTCGACGTGCACGTGCTGCACACCCCCGGCCACAGCGACGATTCGCTGTGCTTCTGGATGCCGTCCACCGGCGCCCTGCTGACCGGCGACACGCTCCTCGGGGCCCGCTCCGCCGGCGTCATGGGGCGTCTCGGCGAGCTGCTGCGCTCGGTCGAGATGCTGCGGGCGCTCACTGCGGACCGCGACGCCATCGGCCTGCCCGGACACGGTCCCGCATTCACCGACGTGG
The DNA here is from genome assembly GCA_018268435.1 of Actinomycetota bacterium. Lineage (GTDB taxonomy): Bacteria > Actinomycetota > Actinomycetes > Actinomycetales > Microbacteriaceae > Microbacterium. Next base: position 14,093 of record JAFDWP010000184.1, on the reverse strand, counting down.
CCGCCTCGGCGACGCGCGTGATCGGCGTGCGCACGCGCCGCATCGACCAGGTGCGCGGGTATCTCGCCGACGGCGACGCGTCACTGGCATCCCTCTCCGCGCGGGTCTACCCCGACGTCACCGGGACCCGGGCCAAGTTCGGCGAGTCCACCGTGGTGTCCACGCTCGAGTACCTCGCGGAGATCGACGGGGGCATCCCGGATCCGCTGCGCGAGCAGGTCTCCGCCGAGATCGCCGAGTACTACGTGGAACGCAGCCGGCGCCACCGCGAAGAGGCCGCCGCCCGCGCCGCTTCGCACTGACGGCGCGCGGATCACCCATCCGCCGGGAGCGCGGCTCCCGGCGGGAAGACAACGACGAAAGGGGCGCACGTGTCCGCAGGACCCGTTCCCATTCCCACGCCGGAGACGCAGACGTTCTGGGAGGGCACCGCGATCGGCGAGCTGCGCATCCAGCGCTGCAACTCCTGCGAGGAGTACTACTTCTATCCGCGTCCGTACTGCCCGGGCTGCCAGTCCGACGACGTCGAATGGCGCGTGGTGTCGGGCAAGGGCACTCTCGCCTCGTACAACATCAACTACCGGCCGTTCCCGATCTTCGAGTCGAAGGACCCGCAGGTGATCGCGCTGGTCGAGCTCGACGAGGGCGTCCGGATGATGTCGAACATCGTCGACGTCGAGCCGCTGCCCGAGAACCTCGAGCTGGGCATGCGCCTGGCCGTCCGCTTCGAGCCGCGCGGGGATCAGTTCCTGCCGGTGTTCACCCCCGAGACGAGGAGCTGACATGGCGACGACCGGCATGCACCAGGGAAGCATCGCGATCGTCGGCGCCGCCGAGACCGAGCGGATCGGCGTCGTTCCCGACGTCTCGATGATCCACCTGCACACGAACGCGGCCCGCCGCGCCATCGCCGATGCGGGCATCGAGATGTCCGAGATCGACGGCGTCGCCACCGCGGGTCCGTCCGCCATCGAGCTGGCCGACATGCTCGGCATCCGTCCCCGCTGGGCCGACGGCACGATGATCGGCGGCTGCAGCTTCATGGCGCTCGTGCGGCATGCGTGCGCCGCGATCGCGTCGGGCGCGGCGAACGTGGTGCTCGTCACGCACGGCGAATCGGGTCGCTCCGGAGTGGGCCGGGCCAACAACGTGCGTCCGGCGACGTCGATGGGCGGCCAGTTCGAGGCCCCGTACGGGGCGCTGGCGCCGTACGCATCCTTCACGACCCCGGTGCTCGCGTTCATGAAGTCGCGCGGGTTCACCCGGGAGGATCTCGCCGAGGTCGTCGTCTCGCAGCGCCTGTGGGCGATGCCGAACGAGCGGGCGCAGCGGCGCGACCCGATCGACGTCGAGGGCGTGCTCAGCGCCCGGCCGATCGCGTACCCGTTCACGCGCGACATGTGCTGCGTCGTCACGGACGCCGGCGGCGCGCTCGTGCTGATGAGCGCGGAGCGCGCCCGCGACCTGCCCGGCGGCGACCGGGCCGTATACATCCTCGGCTCGGGCGAGGGCACCGAGAGCGTGATCGTGTCACAGATGGACGACCTGGAGAGCTTCGGGCCGTTCCGCCGTGGCGCGAAGGAGGCGTTCGAGACGGCCGGCGTCACGCATGACGACATCGACCACGTGATGTTCTACGACGCGTTCGCCCACCTGCCGCTCTACATGCTCGAGGACACCGGCTTCGTCGGCAAGGGAGAGTCCGCGGCCTTCTACAAGGAGGGGCACACGCGCCCCGGCGGCAAGCTCCCCATCAACACGCAGGGCGGCGGCCTCTCGTACACCCACAGCGGCATGTACGGCATGTTCGCCATCCAGGAGGCGGTGCGCCAGCTGCGCGGCGAGGCCGTCGTGCAGGTGCCGGATGTGCGCACCAGCTTCGTGCAGGGCGTCGGGATGATGTTCGGCGCCGGCGGCAGCCTCGTGCTCGGCAACCAGCGGCCGTGATGACGGCCTGAGAGAAGGAGACAATCGGATGCCATTCACCAAGGAAGATGTCGAGGCATCGGTCGGTTCGCGCACCGAGATCGCCGTGGGGTCCTGGACCTCGAAGGACGCGCTGCTGTATGCGCTGTCTGTCGGGGCGGGTCAGGATGCCCCGTTCGACGAGCTCGAATTCACCACCGAGAACGGCCCGCTGCCGCAGAAGGTGCTGCCGTCGTTCGTGTGCGTCGCGGCGCCCCGCACCGGCCGGGCCGGCAACCTGTCGTGGGACATGCGCCGGCTGCTGCACGGCGCGCAGAGCTTCGAGCTTTTCAAGACGCCCCAGCCGGAGGCCCGTGTGGCCGCGTTCAGCACGATGGACAGCGTCTACGACAAGGGGTCGGCGGCGGTCGTGAACACGAGCAACGAGATCATGGATGCCGACACCGGCGAGCTGATCGCGAAGACCTCCAGCAGCCTGTTCATCCGCGGCGAGGGCGGCTGGGGCGGCGAGCGCGGCGAGGATGCCCCGTGGGCGCGCCCCGACCGCGAGCCCGACGCGCAGATCGTGTACCCGACGCGCCTCGACCAGGCGCTGCTGTACCGGCTCACCGGCGACCGCAACCCGCTGCATTCCAACCCCGAGTTCGCCCGCCAGGCCGGGTTCGAGCGGCCGATCCTGCACGGCATGTGCACGTACGGGTTCACCGCGCGAGCTCTGCTGCACGCGGTCGCGGATTCGGACCCCGACCACTTCGGCGGCTTCTCCGCCCGCTTCTCGAAGACCGTCGACCCCGGCGACACGCTGACGGTCTCGATCTGGCGGACCGAGGACGGAGCCCTGTTCCAGACCGCGAAGCAGACCGGCGACATCGTCGTCGACCGCGGAGTCATGACCCTGCGCTGACCCGCCCGGCACCTTCGGAAACAAGAGAGGAATCACACATGAGCACGACGATCGATGCACCGCCGCGCAGCAGCTACTGGACGGTCAATCCGTCGACCGACGAGGTCGTCCACCGACGGGATGCCTGGACGGACGAGCAGGCGGATGCCGCCCTCGACCGCGCCGCGACCGCCTTCGAGACGTGGCGGCGGACATCCGTCGACGAGCGCGTGGCCCTGTTCCGCCGCATGGTGGACGTCATCGGGTCGCACGCGCAGGAGTACGGGCACCGCAACGCCGAGGAGATGGGCAAGCCCCTGAAGCAGGCGGTCGGCGAGGTGGCGCTCCCCCAGCGGATGTTCTCCTACTTCGCCGACAACGGTCCGCGTCTGCTCGCCCCGCGCGAGGCGCAGATGGCCGGTGCGAGCCGGGCCTACACGAAGCTCGAGGCGACCGGCGTCACGCTGGCCGTCGAGCCGTGGAACGTGCCGGCGTACCAGGCGATGCGCGCCGCCGCGCCGACACTGATGCTCGGCAACACCATCCTGCTGAAGCCCGCGGGTCTCACGGTGAACTCGTCGCTGCTGTTCGATGAGTGGTTCCGCGAAGCCGGGTTCCCGGAGGGCGTCTATCAGACGGCGCTCATCACGAGCGATCAGATCTCGCGGTTCATCGCGGACCGTCGCGTGCGCTCGGTGACCTTCACCGGGTCGGATCGCGTCGGCTCGATCATCGGCCGCCAGGCCGGCGAGCACATCAAGCCGGTGGTGCTGGAGCTCGGTGGCTCCGACCCGTTCATCGTGCTGGACTCGGCCGACGTGCAGCGCGCCGCCGGACTCGCCGCCCAGATCCGCCTCGGCAACGCCGGCCAGATCTGCGTGTCGCCCAAGCGCGTCATCGTCACCGACAAGGTCGCCGACGAGTTCATCGCGACGTACGCGGCGGTCTTCGCCGGCGCGAAGGTCGGCGACCCGTTCGACCCCGAGACGACCGTGGGTCCGCTCTCGAGCATCGCCGCGGCGGACGAGCTGCAGGGGCTGTATCAGGATGCCGTCGACAAGGGCGCGACGGTCGTGGTGCCCGGCGGTCGTGTGGACGGTCCCGGCGCGTTCTTCACGCCTGCGGTGCTGACCGACATCACCCCCGAGATGACGATCTACTCGGAGGAGGCGTTCGGCCCGCTCGGCATGATCTACCGTGTGCCGGATGCGGATGCCGCCATCGCCCTCGCGAACGACACCAAGTACGGGCTGACCGGCACGGTGTTCGGCGAGGACATCGAGGAGGCGACCCGCGTCGCGGAGGCTCTCGAGACCGGCGGCGTCGGCATCAACCGCTACTTCGGAGCCCCCATCGAGGTTCCGTTCGGCGGCACGAAGGCGTCCGGCGTAGGCCGTGAGCTCGGCGAGAGCGGGATGGATGCCTACGCCAACGTGAAGTCGTACATCGTCGGCTGATCCGCACGCGAAGGCCGCGTGCCGCGATCCCATCCGGGTCGCGGCACGCGGCCTTTCTGCTGCCCCTCGCCGGCGGGCGGTCCGCCCCCGGACATGCGATCGCCCGGATGCCCCGAGTGGTCTCGGGGCATCCGGGCGAGGGCTTTGTCAGCGACCGCTGACCTTGCCGAACAGGCGCGCGATCGGCGCCAGCACGAGGGGACGGGCGGCGATCCAAACGGCGGCGATCACGACGAGCGAGGCGACGAAGATCCAGAAGCCGGTCCAGTTGACCTGGTCCGAGCCCCCGTACATGTGGTTGAGGTTGCGCAGCGCCCCGGTCGCGAACACGAGGGCGACGTGCACGATGATGAACAGCACGAAGTAGAGCATCACCGGGAAGTGCACCGCCCGGGCCACCTCCACCGGGTACGCCTGCGAGAGTCGCTTCGCGTTCTTCGGCCAGATGCCCGACATGCGCACACCGGTGAGCGCAGCCAGCGGTGCGGCCACGAACACGGTGGTGAAGTACGCGAGCTGCTGCAGGCTGTTGTAGTTCACCCAGCCGTCTTCGGTGGGCCAGTCCAGCGACAGGTACTTCAGCGCCGCGGTGATCGCGTTCGGGAAGACCTCCCACGACGTGGGGACGATGCGCATCCACTGCCCGGTCGCGAACAGCAGTACGACGAACACGACGCCGTTGACGAGCCACAGGATGTCCAGCGACTGGTGGAACCACAGCGTCAGGCTGATCTTGCGCGCCGGGTTCGACCTGGGTGACCAGAACACGGTCGGTCGCTTCTCGCGGCGCACCGTGAGGCCGGTGCGGATGATCAGCACCATCAGGAACACGTTGAAGAAGTGCTGCCAGCCGAGCCAGGCCGGGAACCCCACGGGGGCCCCTTCGGGAAGGTGGTACTCCCCCGGATACGTCGTGGTGAAGTCCTGCATGAGCGGCAGACTGAGCAGCCAGCGCACGAACAGCACGACCATCCCCGCCGCGAACAGCAGCCCGGCACCGCCGATGACGACGACCCCGGCCCACTGGCCCTTCGTGAACGGACCGATCCGGGCCGGTTCGGGCGCCTCGACCGGGACGGTGCGGGTGCGTCGCTCCGCGTTCCAGCGGATCGCCTCGGCCCCGGGGAACGCCGTCGGCTCGAACGGCAGCGGCGTGGAGACGTCGTGGACGGGGGCCGCGGGAGGGTCTGCGACGGCGATGACGGATGCCGGAGCATCGGCGACGGATGCCGCCGCCGCGGCGACGGCGGCGAACCCGGCCGGCGGCCAGGGCTCCCCGCCCTTCACCCGCGGCAGCCCCCGGCGCACAGGGCCGGCGGGAGCCGCGGCAACCGGCGCAACCGGCGCAGCCGCAACAGCTGCCGCAGCAGGTGCCGAGACGGGCGCCGCGACCGGAGCCACAGCCACGGGCTCCTCGACTGCAGACGCCACCGCGACCGGCGCGTCGCCTCCGGCGGGCCAGGGCAGCCCACCACGGGTGCGCGGCAGCCCGCGCCGGACAGTGCTCCCGTACGTCGCCATCGGGTTACGCCTTCCGCGCCTCGAGTGCGGTGATCAGCTGCGGCACCACGGTGAACAGGTCGCCGACCACGCCGAAGTCGGCGATGTCGAAGATGGGGGCGTCGGCATCCTTGTTGATCGCGACGATGGTCTTCGCGGTCTGCATCCCGGCCTTGTGCTGGATCGCACCCGAGATGCCGAGGGCGATGTACAGCTGCGGCGACACCGACACACCGGTCTGCCCGACCTGGGCCGACTGCGGGATGTAGCCGGCGTCCACCGCGGCACGCGAGGCGCCCACGGCGGCGCCGAGCACGTCGGCGAGCTGGTAGACGAGCACGAACTGCTGCTCGGACCCGAGGCCGCGGCCGCCGGAGACGACCTTCGCGGCTCCGCGCAGCTCGGGACGCGCCGAGGTCGCCGGGGCGGCCTCGAATCCGTCGACGGAGGCGACAGGACGGTCGGATGCCGCCACCGCGAGAACCTCGACCTCAGGAGTGCGGGCCTCCGCGCGGGCGTCGATGGAGCCCTGACGCACCGTGATCACGGGAGCGCCGAAGGTGACGGCCGAGTCGACGTTGTACGCCCCGCCGTAGACGGAGTGGTGGGCGACGACGCCTTCGGCATCCCGCGAGACGCCGATCGCGTCGACCGCGACCCCGAGTCCGACGCGCGCCGCGAACCCGCCGGCGGCATCGCGCCCGTCGACCGAGTTCGACAGCAGCACGGCATCGGGGGCCACGAGCCGGTGGGCGGCTTCGAGGGCGTCGACGAACGGCACGGTGAGCGCCGACGGGTCATCGAGCGGCGCGGTCAGCACGGCGGCGGCGCCGAGGGCACCGGCATCCGCCGCGAGCGCCGCCTGCGCGTCCGCCGGCGCGACGATCAGCGCGACCGGGGTGCCGACGGCGGCCGCCGCGGCGAGCAAGCCGGCGGAGCTCTTCTCGAGCCCGCCCGTCGCGGCCGTCTCGAGCATCACCAGGATGGAATCATGTGCGAAGTTCATCGTCGTCCCCTTACACCAGCTGGTTCTGCACCAGGAAGGCCGCCAACTGCTCGCCGGCGTCGCCCTCGTCCGTGATCTTCGTGCCGGCTTCGCGCGCCGGGCGCTCGGCGATCGCCGTCATGATGGAGCGCGGTGCATCCGCGCGCTCGGGGTCGATGCCGAGGTCGCCGAGGGAGATCGTCTCGAACGGCTTCTTCTTGGCCGCCATGATCCCCTTGAAGTTCGGGAAGCGCGCATCCGGCAGTGCCTCGGTGATCGAGATGACCGCGGGCAGGCTCGCCGAGACCGTGGCGATGCCCGACTCGGTGCGGCGCTGGCCGCGCACGGCGTCGTCGGTGAGGTCGACCGAGACGAGGGCGGTCAGCTGCGCGACGCGCAGACGCTCGGCGATCATGGCGGGCAGGATGCCGCCCGATCCGTCGGTGGACTGGTTGCCGGTGATCACCAGGTCGAAGCCGGCACGGGCCACCGCGGCGGCGAGCACCTCCGCGGTGAGCCCCAGGTCGGCGCCGGCCAGCCGCTCGTCGACGACCTGCACCGCGGATGCCGCGCCCATCGCGAGCCCCTTGCGCAGCGACGTCACGGCCGACTCGGGCGACATCGACAGCAGCACGACCTCGGTGCCGGCGTGGGCATCCGCGTGGCTCAGCGCCACTTCGAGCGCGCGTTCGCCGATCTCGTCGAGCACCGCCTCGCTCGCACCGCGATCGGCGAGGCCGGTCTCGAGGTCGAGCTTGCGGTCGCCGTACGTGTCGGGGACCTCTTTGACCAGCACCACGATCCTCATGAGCGCGGCTCCCCCGCGCTCTCGCTCAGCGGATGCCCGCCGACCGGCGCCGTCACGGCCCTGCCATCAAGAAAACCCACGGTGTCTCCTTCGTCACGCTGCGGGCGGACCTGAACGGATGACCCCGTCTCAGGCATCCTCGCCCTCAATGTATACATTTGCACGCGCGCAGGGATTTCGCAAACCGACAGATCCGCGCCTTTGCAGACGATCCCGGATCAGCGGATCCCGACCGTTGTATACGTCCTGCGTCAGGCGTCAGTCTTCGGGAAGCGACCGCAGAACCGTGGCGAGGCTGTTTCGCAGATGCACGGTCGTCGCACTGACCGAGAGCAGCTCGTCGCCGGCGAGGATCGCCTCCGCGATCACGATGTGCTCCTCCGCCGCCCGTGCCAGGCGCTCGCCGTCCGACCGCGAATAGTGGCGCACGCGCGCCATCTGTCCGCCGAGGTCGTCGAGCGCGGAGCTGATGTAGCGGGATGCCGCCGCCTCCTCGATCGCCGCGTCGAGCTCGCTCGCGAGGAGGTACAGCCGGTTCGGATCGAGCTCCTCGAGACCCTCGAGGCTCGCGCGCAGCTCTCGGATGATCGCATCGAAGCGGACCGGGTCGCGCCGCTTCGCGGCCAGCCGCACGCTCGCGGTCTCGAGCGCCTCGCGCAGCTCGTAGTACTCGATGACGTGCTGGCGCGACAGCGGCGCGACGCGCACCGTGCGCCCGGAGGTGACCACGAGGCCCTCGGCGGCGAGCCGTGCGAAAGCCTCGCGCACCGGCGTGCGAGAGACGCCCACCCGCTCGGCGGTCTCGATCTCGCCCAGCGACGCACCGGGCTTCAGATCCCACTCGATGATCTCCGAACGGATCTGCTCGTAGACCACATCGCTCACCCGCACGCGCCGATCATAGCTGAGGGGGCCCACGATAGGATCGAGCTATGAACGACCACGCCGTAGTGGTGCGACTTCGCCAGGCCGCACTCGAGCTGGCGTCGGCGAGCCCCGACGAGAAGCTCACGGTCAGCAGCATCTGCGCGGCCGCCGGCGTCTCCCGCGACGATTTCTACAGCGCGACCTCCAACCCGATTCAGCTGCTGGGCGAGGCTCTCAGCGACGAACTGCTGTCCGCGCTGGCCCAGGCGCCCGACGAAATGCCCCAGGGCGAGCGCTTGCGCATCTCGCTCGGCCACGTGGCCCGGTGGAACGCGATCTACCGGGGCCCGCTGCACAGCGAGCTGATCGCATCCCTTCAGAAGACGCTCTTCGCCGCGCTGCGCAGCACCAACGAGGAGTTCCGGCGCCGGCATCCCGACCTCCTCCCCGACGGGGTCTCCGCCGACGACGACTTCGCCATCTCGTTCCTGGCCTCTTATATGGCGGGCGGCTCGATCGCGTCGATCGCGTTCTGGCTCGAGGATGCCGACGCCGACATCGAGGGCGACATCGACCGGATCGTCGAGCTGTCGCGGGCTGTCGCCCCCGGGTTCATGGCGCCGCTCTGGTCGCAGTCCTGAGCGGCGGGTCGTCGCCGACGGCATCCGGAGCGCTGTTCAGGACAGCCGCTCGATGACCATCGCCATGCCCATTCCGCCGCCGACGCACATCGCCTCGACGCCGAACCGGCCGTCGCACTGCACGAGGGCGTTGATGAGGCTGCTGGTGATGCGCGCGCCGGTCATGCCGAACGGATGCCCGAGCGCGATGGCGCCGCCGTTGACGTTGAGCCGGTCGATGTCGATGCCGAGCGCCTGCGCCGATCCCAGCGCCTGAACGGCGAATGCCTCGTTGATCTCGAACAGGTCGATGTCCGACAGTGACAGACCGGCGGAGCGCAGGGCCGCCGGGATCGCGGTGACGGGGCCGAGTCCCATGATCTCGGGCGACAGGCCGGTGACGGCGGTCGAGACGATGCGCGCGAGCGGGGTGATGCCGAGCTGCTTCGCCTTGACGTCGCTCATGACCACGAGCGCGGCGGCACCGTCGTTGAGGGGGCACGCGTTGCCGGCGGTGACGGTGCCGTCCGGGCGGAAGACCGGCTGCAGCTGGCTGACGGCGTCGAGCGTCACGCCGGCACGCGGGGAATCGTCGGTGGAGACCACGGTGCCGTCCGCGAGCACGACCGGGGTGATGTCCTTCGCCCAGAATCCGTCGGCCGTGGCCCTCTCGGCGAGATTCTGGCTGCGCACGGCGAATTCGTCCTGCTCGCGGCGGCTCATGCCGATGCGCTGCTGCACGTTCTCGGCCGTCTGGCCCATCGAGATGTACGCGTCGGGCAGTTCGCCGGAGTCGCGCGGGTCGGCCCACGGCTCCGCCCCGCCGGCGGCGCGACGCGCGGTGCGCGCGATCGCGTCGGCGAACAGCGGGTTGGTGAGGTCCACGCCGGGGACGCCGTCGCTGGTGCCGCGGGCGAATCCGCTGACCAGCTCGACGCCGGCCGAGATGTACGCGTCGCCCTCACCGGCGCGGATCGCGTGGAAGGCCATGCGGGTGGTCTGCAGCGACGACGCGCAGTACCGGGTGATCGTCGTGCCGGGCAGGTGGTCGTAGCCGAGCAGCACCGACACCCGGCGGCCCATGTTCGCCCCCTGCTCGCCACCGGGCAGACCGCAGCCGAGCAGGAGGTCGGTGAGGTCGGCGGGGTCGAGCTCGGGCACCTTCGCCAGGGCGGCGCGCACCATCTGCGCGGACAGGTCGTCGGCGCGGGTGTCTTTCAGCGATCCCTTGCCGGCGCGGCCGATGGGCGAACGGGCGGTGGAGACGATGACGGCTTCGGGCATGGTTGGTCCTTTCAGAGGGGCAGACGTGCGACGTCCGGTCGCACCGGTCGGAACCGGTGCGACCGGACGTGTCGCTTCAGGAGCGGTGCTTGGCGGTGGCCTCGCTCAGCGCCTCGCCGGCGGCGAGGTTGCTGAGCACCTCAGCGGCGGCGATCTCGTCGGTCGCGGCCAGCTTGTCGAAGCCCGTCATCGGCGGGTACTTGTACTTGCCGAGGAAGAAGATGATGATCGCGCAGACCACCAGGATGCCGATCAGCAGCGGCATCACGCCGGCGTACGAGCCGGCGGCGTCGAACGCGGCACCCATCAGCAGCGGACCGAGGGCCGACGTGATCATGAACACCGACTGCAGAACGCCCAGGATCTTGCCGAACGACTGCATCCCCAGGTAGCGGGTGACCGTGAGCGGGAGGAGGTCGCTCTCGATGCCGAACGTGAAGCCGATGAACGCGACTGCGGCGGCAGCCTGCACGAACGGCGCGTGCAGCAGCAGGATGCCGACGATCGGCGCGAGGATGATGATCGGCGCGATGATGCGCACGTGGATGCGGTCGATGAGGAACCCGCCGAGGAGGCGCCCAGCGAGCGAGGAGAGGCCGAGGACGGTGAGGAGCAGCGCCGCCTGCGGAGGGGTGAGGCCCTCGTCGGTCATCATCGGCACCAGGTTCACCTGCAGGGCGATCAGCACCATGCCGACGGGCCCGAGGCCGAGGATGATCTGCCAGAACTGGCGCGTGCGCACGGCCTCGCGGAAGGTCAGGCCGGGAAGCGCGAGGCTGACGTTGGAGCCCGTCTCGACCGTCGACTCCGCGAGTCGGCCGCGGTTGTGGCGCTCGGCACGGCCGCGGACGAACAGCAGCACCATGATGGTGCCGAACACGGCCGGGATGAGTCCCAGCACGACGTAGGCGCCGCGCCAGCCGACGCCGGCGATGAGGAACCCGGCGAGCAGGGGAAGAAGGGAGGCGCCGACAGCGGTGAGGGCGGCGTGGATGCCGGTCGCGAGGGCGCGCTTGTTGTCGAACCACGACACGATCGCCTTGGTCATCGGAAGCATCGTGCCCGCGCCGAAGAAGCCGAGGAAGAAGTACGGCAGATAGTAGAGGGCGACAACGGGCGGGGTCAGCGAGATCGCGACCACCGACAGCCCGTAGAGGATGAAGCTCGGGACGAGCACGTAGCGCACCGTGAAGGTCGACAGCAGGCGTCCGACCAGCAGCATGCCCACGGCCACGCCGAGGGCGCCGACGGTGTATGCGCTCGTGACGATCGTGCGGCCGAAGCCCATCTCGAGCGAGATCGGCACGACGAACAGGCTCAGGGTCGACAGGCCCACCGGGCCGGGGCCGACGGCGCCCGCGAAACCACCGCCGATGACCACCTGCCAGGGGCTGCGCCGACGGCGACCGGTGTCGGGTGGGCTGGAACTCATCGTGGGTGCGACGGCATGCATAGGCTCTGTCCTCCTCATCGAGTCGTCGGCCGGAAACTCACCGTTGAGTATCCATTCAAGCCGAACGAGCCAAATGTATGCGCGGCGCGCACATCCCGCAAGAGTCAAATTCTAGAATCTTCTCTCTTGACGCCGGGTGGAATCGATGCAAGGGGCGACCGCCCGGCATCCTCACCGCATCGGTAATGCGAACTTTCCGCGTCATGACGGGGCATCCGCCCGGTATGCACGACACTCCGCGCCGCACCGCCGCCTCCTCTGGAAGAGCCGCCGATTCCACTGAGCCGGCTTGCGGCCCGGCCACGCGATCCTGCTAATGTATACATTCACCCGATGGCGGGAGAGCTGACGGGTCGATTGACACGGTGCAGACGAGAGGCGGTGACGACGTTGTTCCGCTCCCTGCGCATCCGCGGCTACCGCATCTGGTGGATCGGGATGACCGCGTCGAACCTCGGCACGTGGGTGCAGCGGATCGCCCAGGACTGGCTCGTGCTCACCGTCCTCACGAACGAGGACGCGACCGCCGTCGCGGTCAACATGGTGCTGAACTTCCTGCCGCCGGTCGCGCTGCTGCCGCTGACCGCACTCGTCGCCGACCGGTTCGACCGGAAGAAGACGCTGCTGGTCACGCAGAGCATCCAGGCACTGCTCGCGATCGCCCTCGCGGTGCTCACCCTCACCGGCACGATCGAGCTCTGGATGGTGTTCGGGCTGTCAGCCGCGCTCGGGATCACGTCGGCGTTCGACCAGCCGGTGCGGCAGACGTTCGTCTCGGAGCTCGTGCCGATCAGCAGCATCGGCAACGCCATCGCACTCAACCAGATGTCGTTCAACGCCGGCCGGCTCATCGGCCCGGGGCTCGGCGGCCTGCTCGTGGCGGTCGCGGGGCCCGGCTGGGGATTCGTGGTCAACGCGGTCGCCTTCGCCGGGACGATCATCGCGCTCGTCATCATCCCGGCGAGTGCCCGCGACATCCCGGTCCGGCTTCCGACCGCGGGCGGGGTGGGCAAGGCGTTCTCGTTCATCAGATCCAGAGGCGACGTCGCGGTCATCTTCGTGATGATGTTCTTCGTCGGGCTGTTCGCGCTCAACACCCCGCTGTACATCGCGACGATGACCCGCATCGAGTTCCATGTCGGGGCGAACATGCTCGGCTACCTCACCTCCGCGATGGCGATCGGCTCGCTCACCGGCGCCCTGATGGCCGCCCGCCGCGGCCAGCCAACGCTCAAGCACCTCACGATCGCGTCCGCGGGACTGGGCGCCGCGTTCCTCATCTGCGCGATCGCACCCGCCCTGTGGTTCTTCGGCGTCGCGCTCGCATGCCTGGGCATGGGGGTCATGACGACGACGGCATCCGCCAACGGCCTCATCCAGATCGCGACGCCGCCCGAGCTGCGCGGCCGCGTGATCGCGATCTACCTCGCGAGCCTCAGCGTCGCCTCGGCCGTGGGCGCGCTCATCGCCGGCCCGATCATCGACGTGTTCGGACCGCGCTGGGCGATGGTGGCGGCGGGGACGGCATCCCTCATCGCCGTCACCATCGTGCTGGTCTGGCTCGCCGTCGCGCGCAGCTTCCGGGTGCACTGGAACCGCAGCCTGCGCTGGCCGCTGCGGTTCGCTCCCCGGCCCGACCCGGGCACGTGACGCCGACCCGCGGCGGCCTCAGAGGGCCGGGGCCACCGTGCGGTCGGCGCCCACCGGGCGTTCGCGGTGCTCGCGCAGCACCACGAGCGAGCGGGATTCGAGCGTGATCGCCGTGCCGGGCTCGACCGGCGCACGCCCCACCAGCTGGCCGCCGGTGTCGACGAGCACATCCCACGTGGGCGAGCGCCGCACGTCGGGCATCCGGAAGTCGATCGGGGCGTCTCCCGCGTTGAACAGCACGATGAAATGCTTGTCGACGATCGGCTGACCGCGGCTGTCGCGCTCGCGGATGCCCTGCCCGTTGAGGAACATGCCGACGGCGAGCCCGAAGCCCGACTCCCAGTCCTCGCGCTCCATGAGCGTGCCGTCCGGACGCAGCCAGGCGATGTCGTTGCGGTGCGCGCCGGGGTCGAGCTTCGCCGCGGCCGCGGCATCCGGATCCCTCGGCTGAGCGGGGCGGCCGTCGAAGAAGCGGCTGCGCCGGAAGGTGGGATGCTCCCTCCGCAGGCGCGACAGCGTCGCGGTGAACTCGACGAGCGCGGAGTCGGTGTCGGACCAGTCCACCCACGTGGTGTCGTTGTCCTGGTTGTAGCCGTTGTTGTTGCCGCCCTGCGTGCGGCCGAGCTCATCGCCGTGCAGCAGCATGGGCACGCCCTGGCT
>JAFDWP010000183.1 GCA_018268435.1 Actinomycetota bacterium | reverse complement strand
TACAAGAAGAGTGCGTGAGTTGTGCCCGCGCGCGAGCGATGGTGTCTGCAGTGAAGGGATGCGGCTGACGCTCGCTCGAATTGGTGCCGGTGTGGTGCCGGTGGGTCGGCTGAAACCGGTGCCGACCAACTGCGACCAAGAAGCACGTTCTCCGCGGAATCATGCGGCGAACGGCGGCAAACGAGCACCTGCTGGCGCACAGAATCGGACTCATAATCGTGAGGTCGCGGGTTCAAGCCCCGCTCCTGCTACCACAACCCCCGTCTGAGACGGGGGTTTTGTCGTTGCCGTCGTCCGTCGCGCGCGCCTTCCCGGCGCGCGGCGGACGTGTCCTCCTGGCGCGGCGGACGTGCGAGTGTCGGACTATCTGCCTTGAGCGGTGGCCAGCAGAACACGGCGGGCGTACTGCACAGAGCCGAAGACGGGCGCGTCCGCCCCGAGATCGGTCGCCACCATGCGCAGCCCCCGCTGGACGAACGGCGGCGTCGACTGCTGCACCTGTTCCCGCACGCCTGCGAGGAGCACTTGCGAGGCTGCGGGTGTGCCCGCGTCGATGACGAGCACGCCGGGGTTGAAGAATGTGCACATGTCGGCGAGCGCCCTGCCCGCGACGCGGCCGGCGTCCTGGAGGAGTCGCGTTGGGCCAGGAGTGCCGCTCTCGACCATGGCGAGCAGCCCGTCGTAGGTGATGTCAGAACCGTAGTTCGCGTGAAGCTGGCGCAGCATGTTCGGCCCGATCTTCTCCTCGAGGCAGCCGCGGGATCCGCACGCGCAGATGACCTGCGAGTTGTCGTCGACTCGAACGTGCGCGATCTCTCCTGCGAAGCCATGGCTGCCTTCGAAGAGCTGACCATTGACAGTCATGCCCGATCCGATGCCGTGGCCGGTGAGCTTGACATAGATCACCGCGAGTTCTCCCGCGGCGGCACCGGAGGCTGATTCGCCGAGAGCTCCGAGATTCGCGTCATTCTCGACGAAGACGGGCAGGCCGAGCTTCTCGGCGAAGATGCCCGAGGCGTCCCGATTGAACCAGGGCGCTTGCGCGGATCTGTGTCGGGGTTCGGATGCATCGTCCAATCCGACCGCAGACTCGAACGGGGCCGGAAGCCCGATCACCAATGCGGCCGGCGGGCGCGCATCCACCTGCGCGGCCACTGAGAGCGTTGCTCGCGCGACATCCAGCAGCTCTTCCTGCGTCAAGACGCCTGCGGCCTCCGATCGCTGCCGCCAGAGGATGGTGTCGTCGAAGTCGACGATCGAGCAGTCGAGGACGCCGTGGCCCCAGATGAGGGCTGCGATCGTCTCGCGGGGGCCGGAGGCGATGAGTCCGGCACGCGGACGACCGACGCCCGACCGCTCCGACTTCGTGGGCAGCACCTCGCTGACTGCCCGCTCGTCGATGAGCCGGGAGACGAGCGGATTGACCGTCGTCACGGACACGCCGAGTCGCTGGGCCAGCTCATGACGCGTGACCCCGGGCGTGAGTCGGATGTGTGCGAGCGCGTTCCGTGCGCTCTTCGTGAGCCTGCCAACCATAGTCGCCTCCTATTACTGATTAATCAGTCTAAACACTGCGTTTGCTTGGCGCAATAACAACGGCTTCCTACACTTACTCGTGGTTGCACGAAGAAATTACCCCACAACTTCTCATTATTGAGTGGTTGAAGATCAAAGGAGATCCGCATGCGGAGATCGTGGAAGACAGCGACAGCGATTGCCGTCGTGGTCGGCGTGGCCATCCCCCTGGCCGCTTGCTCGGGCGGGTCAGGGAGCGGCGATTCGGGCCAGATCACGTTGAACGTCGGGCTGTTCGGCAGTTTCGGCTACAAGGAGGCCGGACTCTACGCGGCCTATGAGAAGGCGCACCCCAACATCAAGATCGTCGAGACCTCGCCGCAGAACGAGACCGACTACTGGTCTGCGCTGCAGACCCACCTTGCAGGCAACAGCGGACTCGCGGACATTCAGGCCATCGAGGTCGGCCGTCTGGCCGGGGTGAAGGCGAACCTGGCCAACAAGTTCGCCGACCTGTCTACGCTCGAAGGCTGGTCCTCGTACAGCAAGGACTTCCTCGCTTGGAAGCTCGATCTGGCGAAGACGAAGGACGGTGCGCAGGTGGCGACCGGAACCGACATCGGACCTCTCGCGCTCTGCTATCGTCCCGACGCCTTCAAGGCTGCCGGCCTTCCCACAGACCCGACCGAGGTCGCAAAGCTGTGGTCCGGTGGATGGTCCGACTACGTCAAGGTCGGCGACGAGGTCAAGTCAAAGCTGCCCAGCGGCATGAAGTGGACCGACAGCGGCGCGGGACTCTTCCGCGCAGCTATGGGTGTCACGGGTGAGAAGTACACCGATCCCGACGGCAAGCTCATCTGGGACTCCAGCGACACCGTGCAGACATCGTGGGATCTCGGCGTGAAGGCGATCGAGGACGGTCTCACCACGTCGCTGACGCAGTTCAGCCAGGAATGGAACCAAGGCTTCACGACCAACGCCTTCGCGACGATTCCGTGCCCGGGCTGGATGCTGACGTACATCAAGGGCCAGGCCGGCGACAGCGGCAACAACCAGTGGTCGGTCGCCACCTCGCCCGCTGCCGGCAACGTGGGCGGCTCGTACCTCGCCATCCCCACTGCCAGCCAGCACCAGAAGGAGGCGTGGGATCTGGTGAAGTTCCTCACGAGCGCAGCGTCGATGCAGAAGGTCTTCGAACAGGCCGGCAACTTCCCGTCGAACACCGGGGCAATCTCGGCGATCGGGAGCTACACCGATCCCTACTTCAACGGCGCCTCCACCGGGAAGATCCTCGGCGACTCCGCCGCCAGTCTGCCGACTCCGCAGGTGATCGGCGTGCATGACGGCGACATCGAGACAGCCGTCATGAACGGCCTGAACGAGGTCGCCCAGAAGGGCGTGAGCGCCGACAAGGCGTGGAGCAACGTCAAGGCCGCCGTCAAGGCCGCCGTGGGTTGACCGTCGATGGAGCGGGGGCTCCGGCTCCCGCTCCTCCGACCTCGAGGCTTCGCAGAGGAAACATCACCATGTCCACGATCATCATCCGACGGCCGCGTCGAGCCGGCGGCTCCGGGGTGCTCTACCTGCTCCCGTTCGTCATCATCTTCGGCGTCTTCGGACTCTTCCCCCTCGTCTACTCGGGCATCGTCTCCCTCAACGACGTGAACCTCCAGAACCCGTCGATGATGACGTTCATCGGTCTGCAGAACTACGGAAAGCTGTTCGCTGACCCGTTCTTCTGGAACGCGCTGTGGAACACGATCACCCTGGGGGTGCTCGCATGCGGCCCGCAGCTGATCATCGCCCTCGGGGTCGCGAATCTCTTGAACTACAAGATGCGGTTCCAGACGTTCTGGCGAGTCATCATCCTGATCCCCTACGCCACTTCGGTGGCAGCGGCGACGCTCATCTTCGCTCAGCTCTACGGCCACGACTACGGTCTGATCAACAGCATCATCTCGAGTGTCGGGCTGCCCAAGGTCGACTGGCAGGGCGGCACCTTCGCCTCGCAGTTCGCCATCGCGACGATCGTCACATGGCGGTGGATGGGCTACAACGCCCTCATCTACCTGGCTTCCATGCAGTCGATCCCGGACGAGCTCTATGAAGCGGCCGAGCTTGACGGCGCCTCCAAGTGGCGCCAGTTCGTCAGCGTGACGCTCCCGTCGATCCGCGGAACGATCATGTTCACGGTCGTCATCTCAACGATCGGCGCACTTCAGCTGTTCGTCGAACCGCTGCTCTACGAGGGTGGGTCGATCGGCGTGCAGGGCGGGGTCTCGCGTCAGTACCAGACACTCACGTTGTACATGTACCAGCAGGGCTGGACCTACTTCCACCTGGGATACGCCTCATCGATCGCCTTCAGCGTGCTGTTGCTCGTGATCATTGCGCTCGGCGGTGGCTACCTCGTGCGCGCCGCGATCGTGCGGACCCGCGCTCGTGCCCTCTCTTTCACTCCGAAGGCGGTGAGTTGACATGGCTGTCGACACCACAAGTACGCGGGCCATGGTCGTCCCCGCGGAGAAGGCCGCCCTGCGGTCGGGTACGGTGCGCAGCCGAGCTCGCGCTCGTCAGGCCGGCCCCGTCGTCTACACGTTGCTGGCGGTCATCGGTCTGCTCTCGCTGTTCCCGCTCTACTGGATCATCGTGGCATCCTCGCGCACCAACAGCGAGATCAACTCCGTGCCGCCGCCGCTGATCCCCGGTGCCAATCTGTTCGACAACATCGTCGCCGCGTTCGGACAGGCCAACATCGGCCTCGCGCTCATCAACAGCACCTGGGTTGCGTTGATGGTGGCGATCGGCACGGTGCTCACCTCCGCACTCGCCGGGTTCGCGCT
The DNA here is from genome assembly GCA_018268435.1 of Actinomycetota bacterium. GTDB lineage: Bacteria > Actinomycetota > Actinomycetes > Actinomycetales > Microbacteriaceae > Microbacterium. The sequence goes on along the minus strand of JAFDWP010000183.1, from coordinate 12,104 downwards.
CTCCCACCTGCGGGTGAAGGGGCGCAACGTCTGGATGATCGGGATCCTCGGCACCATGATGATCCCTCTGCAGCTGGGGATCATCCCGTTGTTCATGATCATGGCGGGCATCAATCTCGTCGGAAACCCCTGGGCCGTCGTGTTGCCCTACCTCGCGGGTGCTTTCGGTGTCTATTTCATGAGGCAGTACCTCGACACCGCGCTGCCGATGGAACTCGTCGAGGCCGGCTACGTCGACGGCGCCAGCACACGGCGAATCTTCTGGTCGATCGTGTTCCCGATCGCGCGGCCCGGCATGGCCGTGCTCGCGATGCTCACCTTCATGACTGCCTGGAACGACTTCTTCTGGCCGCTGGTCGTGCTGAATGCATCGAACCCGACCGCGCAGGTCGCCATCGCTCAACTCGGTCAGGGATACGTCCACGACCGCTCGGTCATCATGGCCGGCACCCTCGTCTGCACCCTCCCCGTCGTCATCGCCTTCGCGATCCTCGGGAAGCAGATCACTCGCGGCCTGCTTCAGGGCGCGGTCAAGGCCTGAGAAAGGAAATGAAGAACATGAAGCACAAGACCCTCGGTCGGACCGGACGCGAGGTGTCGATCGTCGGCATCGGCACGGCCTTTCTCGGCCGCGCGCGCAATCAGCCCACCGACATCACACCGGGCGAGTTCGTCCTCGATCCCGAACTCGGCATCGAAGCCCTCACGGCCGCGCTCGATTCCGGAATCAATCTCGTCGACACGGCGCCGTTCTATCGCACGGAGCCATTCGTGGGCGCAGCACTCCGCCAGACAAAGGTCGGGCGGGACGCGATCACCGTGATGACCAAAGCAGGTCGGCCCGGGGTCGGCGAGTTCGACTTCTCCCGCGATGCGATCCTCCGGCATGTCGAGGCGAGCCTCGGGCAGCTCGGCGTCGACCGGATCGACGTCGTCTCGATCCATGACGCGGTGCACGAGGGCATCCCGTACATCATGAGCAAGGACGGTGCATTCGGAGCTCTCGCAGAGCTTCGTGATCAGGGCGTCGTCGGTGCCATCGGCTCCGCCTGCTACGACCCGACGCTCAACGCCGAGTACCTCGAGACGGGCGAGTTCGATGTTGCGATCTGCTCCGCCTCGTGGTCGATGATCAATCTGACGCTCCGCAACCGGATCATCCCGGCAGCCGAGAAGCACAACGTCGGTCTCGTCATCGGAGAGCCACTCGAGCGGGGGCTCCTCGCCGTCGGCTACGAGCCCGGCCGGACCTACGCCGACCGCAATTTCAGTCGCGATGTGCTCGAACGGGTGCAGCAGATTCAGACCCTGTGCCAGACGCACGGGTACCGGATCCTCGACGTCGGCCTGCAGTGGCTCGTCCGCGCCGCACCGGTCTCGGCGTCCATCCCCGGCGCGGCCACGCCCGAAGAGGCGCGCGCCAACGCAGCGGTGGGGTCGGTCGAGATCTCCGACGAATTCTGGGCAGAGCTCGAGCCCCTCATCACTCCCTGGTCACACGCCGATCTCGGCATCGAGATCAAGTAGCCCCCCTCATCCCAACGCAAGAAAGCAGAACCATGCCTGTCTACAACCGAGAGACTCTCAAGGAGCGCGCCGATTGGGTGGCCTTCGACGACTACGAGTTCCTCTACCTCGATCCTCGTGGCGACGCGGCGCCCATCGATGTCTTCATCCCCGGCAGCAGCAGCCCGCGCCAGGTCGCCCTCGTGCTCGGCGGGGGAGTCATCGCGCGCTCGGAACTCGGACTTCAGAAGCTGGAGCGCACCGGATGGATCGAGATCCCGGCATCCGGAGTGCACCTCGATTCGACCGGTGCTACCCCGCCCGGAGACCAGGTGCAGATCCTGCGTATGGCAGGCACCTGGGAGGGGACTCCTCACATCGGCGTCTTCTGGGCATGGCCCGAGACACCGCTCGAGCTGCACTACCACGACTTCGACGAGTACTGGTTCATCATCAACGGGCACACTGAGGGGGAGACCGACGGCAAGACCTGGCAGCTCAGCCCGGGTGACCTCATCGCCACTGCGCGCGGTTACGAGCACGGCATGCCGAACATCGGCGAGCACCTGACCGGCGTCGCCTTCGAGCCGGCGCTCGCCGAGGGCCAGCGCAAGGGACACCTTCACCGCGCCGAGCACGGTGACCCGGTGCCGTCCCGCCCGCTCAGCTGACGGCCATCGGAGCATCCTCATGTCACGTCCACGGATCGCAGTGCTCGCCACCCTCGACACCAAACTCGAGGAGACGCGTTTCGTCGCCGACCGGATCCGCGATCACGGCGGACAGCCGATCGTGATCAACCTCGGCACGGCGGATGTCGACGACGCACTCGTCGACATCCGTCAGAGCGAAGTTCGATCCGCGGGGGGAACGGTGTCTTCGGCGACCGACAAGGTGGCCCTCATGCAGAGCGCCGCCGCGGGCGCGGCGACCATCCTCCGCGATGGCATCCACGGGGGAGCGTTCGACGCGGCGATCGCGATCGGCGGCGGGCAGGGCAGCTGGATGTCATCCGCCGCGCTGCGTGACCTGCCCGTGGGATTCCCGCGTCTTCTCGTGTCGACGGCGGGTCGGGACGTCGGGCAGTACGCGCGCTTCTCCGATCTCACGAGCGTGTTCTCGATCACCGACGTCGCGGGTCTCAATCCGATTCTGAAGCGGGTGCTCACCACGGCGTCGGCAGGGATCGTGGGAATGTCGAAGAGCACGACGTGGCGTGAACCGCTGCCATCCGGACTGAGCGCGATCACGGTGTACGGGATCACGACTCCGGGTGCCCACGTCGTCATGGGCGACCTGGCGGAACGCGGCATCGAGACCGTCGCGTTCCACGCGAACGGTGTCGGCGGACCGACCATGGAAGGTCAGATCGCGGCAGGGACGTTCGAGGCGGTGCTCGATTGGTCGATCACCGAGGTCGCGGACGACGTCGTCGGCGGGGTGTGCGCCGCCGGCCCGGAGCGGCTGACCAGCGCTCCGCGTCGCGGTCTGCCGCAGGTGATCGTCCCCGGTGGCATCGACGTCGTGAATTTCGGTGCGCCGGAGACCCTCCCGGCGCACCTGTGGGGCCGGCGTGTACATGCGCACACCCCGGAGGCGACACTGCTCCGCACCGACGCCGCCGAGAATGCCGAGATCGCGAGGCTCGTCGCAGCGCGGCTCGTATCGAGCACGGCACCCATCCACGTGATCGTCCCGATGGGCGGGTTCTCGATGCTCTCCACACACGACGGCCCCCTCGCCGACACCCGTGCCGACGAGGCGTTCTTCGACACCATGCGCGCGGAGCTGGCGTCGTCCGAGACCGTCACCGTGACATCCCACCCCGGCGCGATCAACGCACCAGAGTTCGCCCACTTCGTCGCCGAGGACTTCGCTTCGCTCGTGCGCACCCATTCCCATCCGTTCGCCGACGCGACCCCCGCATCGGCGTCGCCGAACCACTGAAAGGCACATCGTGAACCGCACCGACTGGACCCGAGAGTCCATCCTGAGCCAGTTGCGCTCCGTGATCGACGGCGGGGACGCCGTGCTCGGCGCCGGCTGCAGCGCGGGCCTCATCGCCAAGTGCGCCGAGGCCGGCGGCGCCGACTTCATCCTCGTCTATTCGACCGGTCGGTCGCGTCTCATGGGGCTGCCGACCACCGACCTCGGGGATTCGAACCATGAGACGCTGCTGATGCTCCCCGAACTCGACAACGTCGTGCAGATGACGCCGATCGTCGGCGGGATCGAGTTCGCAGACCCGCGCTACCTCAACATCAACCGGCTGCTCGACAAGTTCGATGCTGCGGGGTTCAACGGTCTCATCAACATGCCGACCCAGGCCGACCGACCCCGCTGGGTGCGCGAGCGCAGCGCGGTCGGTCTCGGTCTCGAGCGGGAGGCCGAGGGCTTCCGCCTCGCCCGCGAGCGCGGCTTCCTCACGCTTGGCTACGCCCTGGACGATGACCACACCCGCCTCCTTGTGGACGCGGGCGTCGACATCCTCGTCCCGCACGCCGGGTGGACCTCCGGCGGACTGGTCGGCGCAGGCGATTCGACCCGCGGCCTGCGGGAGGGCGCCGAGTTCGTGCAGCGCCAGCTCGAGATCGGGCGCGCCATCAACCCCGATGTCATCGTGCTCGCGCACGGCGGCCCGTTCGCGGAGCCCGATCAGACTGCCTATCTCTACGAGCACACGGATGCGCAGGGCTTCGTGGGCGCCTCCTCGATCGAGCGACTTCCGGTCGAGCGCGCTGTGACGAGTGTGGTGTCGGGGTTCAAGGCGCAGAAGCTGCGTGCGTCATGACTCTCGCTCATGATCTGTCGACTGTCGCAGCAGCCCTCTTGACTCAGCGACCGGCGGCCGAAGACCTCGGCCGCCCGTCTCACACGCAAGGGACCCGATGATGCGACTGGCAGGACTCATCCCTCCGATCTGCACGCCGCTGGCGCACGACGGCAGCATCGACGTCCCGTCGCTGCGCAGCCTCATCGAGTTCCAGCTCGAAGCCGGAGCGACCGGCATCTTCGTCCTCGGCAGCAGCGGCGAAGCAATCTATCTGGACGACGCCGAACGGCGGCAGGTGGCCGAGGCGGCGGCCGGTGTCGTGGGCGGGCGTGTACCGCTTCTCATCGGTGCGCTGGCGCCGACCACGCGTCGTGTGATCCAGCAGATGGGGATGCTCGCCGATGTGGGGGCCGATGCCTTCGTCGTGACGGCTCCGTTCTATGCCCAGCCATCGCCTCAGGAGGTCGCGGCCCACTTCCGGAAATCCGCCGCGGCGTCACCGCTTCCTGTCCTCATCTATGACATCCCGGGAAACGTCGGCTACAAGATTGCGCCCGAGATCGCGGCAGCGGTCCTCAGGGACGGGACGATCGCCGGCCTGAAGGACAGCTCGGGCTCCCTCGAAGACTTCGCGCGCGTCGCGGTAGACATCGGCACCGATCGTGTCGCCGCCCTCCTCAGCGGCGCCGACACGACGGCACTCCGCGCCTTGGAAGCCGGTGCGGACGGACTCATCCCGGGACTGGCCAATGTGCGACCCGACTTGTTCGTGGATCTGCTGACCGCACACGCCGCGGGTGATCGCGGCCGCGCCGGCGTGATTCAGGACGCCATCGTCACCCTGAACGGCATCTTCCGCATCGGACAGGAGCACGGGCTCGGCCGGCACGCGTCCGAGATCGGTGCTCTCAAGAACGTCCTGGTCGATCGCGGTGTGATCCGCGCACCGCTCTCACCCGAACCGCTCGAACCGTACCCGCCGGCCGCACGGGAAGCCCTGCTCGATCTGATGGCCGAGGTCGAGCGTCAACTGAGGACCGATCTGGCCGCCGTCGAAGGAGCCCACTCATGACCGATCGCATCGAACGCGTCGTCGTCCACCTCGTGTCAGCCCCGGTGCTGGGCGGCTTGGAGGACGCGACCCGCAAGCTCGACTCGCTCGGCTACACCATCGTCCGAGTCTTCACGAAGGATGGCGTCGAGGGCATCGGCGTGACCTACAACGAGGTCGGCGGCGAGGCGACCAAGACGCTGATCGACACCGCCATCGCGCCGAAACTCATCGGACGCGATCCGTTCGACACCGAAGTCCTGTGGAACGAGTTCTTCGCCTATCTGCGGGGTGTCGGGCGCAAAGGCCTCACGTTCGGCGCGCTCAGCGCCGTCGACATCGCGCTCTGGGACATCAAGGGCAAGACCCTCGGACTCCCGCTCTACAAGCTGTTCGGCGGCGGCCGCACCTCGGTCCCCGTGTATGCGAGCGGCGGGTGGACGTCCTACTCGGACGATGAGCTCGTCGAAGAGGTGCAGGGCATGGTCGACCGCGGATTCACGACCGTCAAGGTGAAGGTGGGGGTCGAAGGCGGTACCAACCCGGGCAGCGATGTCGTGCGGGTTCGAAAGCTCCGCGAAGCCCTCGGGCCTGACATCCGGCTGCTGCTGGATGCCAACAACTGCTGGGATGCCGCGACCGCGGCACGGTTCGCGAACCGCGTCGCCGAGTACGATCCGTTCCTCATCGAGGAGCCGGTGTTCGCGGACGACATCCCCGGCCTCGCCCGGTTCAAGCGGGGCACCGACATCCCCCTCGCGACGGGCGAGCACGAGTACACCCGATACGGGGTGCGAGACCTTCTGCTCGCCGATGCAGCGGATGTGATCCAGGCGGACGGCACCCGGGCAGGCGGATTCACCGAGATGTTGAAGATCGCCGCACTCACCCAAGCGTGGAACGTGGGGTTCGCTCCGCACGCGATGGAGAACATCCACCTCCATCTCGTCGCGTCCGTTCCCAACGGACTGTTCCTCGAGCGACTCCTGCTGTTCGAAGACATCACCGCGCGCACGTTCGCGGATGCGCCCGTGCCGGTCGAGGGCCACATGCACATTCCGGATCTTCCGGGGCTCGGCCTGGCCCTCGACCTTGATTTCGTGCTCGCCAATGACGAGGCGTCGAACTGAAATGAATCCCTCATCCGCGGCCTGCGCCCTCGGCATCGACATCGGCACCTCCAGCAGCAAGGGCGTCCTCGTCGACGTCGCCGACGGCACGATCCTGACGAGCGCGATCGTCTCGCACGACGTGGCCCGGCCCCGCACCGGGTGGGTGGAGATGGACGCCGACGTCTGGTGGTCGGAGTTCGCGGAACTCTCCCGGCGGCTTCTGTCCGAGGTGCCCCGAGTCCGGATCGCCGCAGTCGGAGTCAGCGGCATGGGCCCCTGCGTGATGCTCACCGACCGGGACGACCGCCCGGTCCGTCCCGCCATCCTCTATGGCGTCGACACGCGCGCGACCGAGACAGGCGAGCGGATCACTGCCGAGTTCGGGGAGGACGAGATCGTCCGCATCGGTGGCTCCCGTCTGACGAGCCAGGCCGCGGGTCCGAAGATTGCGTGGATCGCAGAGGAGGAGCCGGATGCGTACGCTCGCGCGCAACGGCTCTTCATGCCGGCATCATGGCTGACGCGGAGGCTCACCGGCGCGTACGTGCTCGACCATCAATCCGCGAGCCAGTGCTCACCGCTGTACGACATCGAGTCCGAACGGTGGCACGAGCCCTGGTGGGAGCGGATCGCTCCGGGCATCGAACGACCTGAGCTCGCCTGGGCGGGCGACGTCGTCGGCGAAGTCACCCCGGACGCGTCGGCGGAGACCGGTATCCCCGTCGGGACACCCGTGATCGCGGGGACGATCGACGCGTGGACGGAGGCGGTCAGCGTCGGGGCGCATCGCGACGGCGACCTCATGCTGATGTATGGGACGACGATGTTCCTCGTCGCGACGGGCGATCGCACGCTGCGCACGCCCTCCATGTGGACCACTGCCGGCGCGTTCCCCGGCAGCCGCAATCTGGCGGGCGGGCTCGCCACGTCGGGCGCGCTCACCGCCTGGCTCAGAGAGCTGACCGGAGCCGACTATCCGGAGCTTCTCGCAGAGGCGGCCGCATCGCCGCCGGGAGCAGACGGCCTGCTGATCCTGCCTTACCTCGCGGGTGAACGGACCCCGATCCTCGACCCGGATGCCCGCGGCATGGTCGCGGGGCTGACGCTCCGCCACACCCGTGGCGATCTGTACCGGGCCGGGCTGGAGGCGACGGCCTTCGCCGTGCGTCACAACGTGGAGACCATGATGGCGGCGGGCGCGGACATCCGCCGCATCGTCGCCGTCGGCGGCGGGGTGCAGGGGAAGCTCTGGCTGCAGATCGTCTCGGACGTCACGGGGCTCGGCCAGGAGATCCCGGAGATCACAGTCGGCGCCTGCTACGGCGCCGCCTTTCTCGCCGCCGCAGCCGTCGCGCCGGCGGGCGCGCAGCCCCGCATCGACGACTGGAATCCCGTCGTGGCGGTCATCGAGCCGCACGCCGTCCATGCCCGCATGTACGACGACCGGTACTCGCTCTTCCGCCGGCTCTACGTCGACAGCCGAGACGTCGCGCACGCGCTGGCCGCACGCCAACGAAACGAAGGAACAACATGACCACGTATTCGATACCCACCATCGTGGCGCGCCCATCCGCCGAGGAGCGGACCGCCTATCTCATCGCGAGCGGAGATCTTCGCGAGTCGGCGAACATCGCCGGCTGGCCGACCCAGGTCGAACTCGAGGCGGGGGTCGCCCGGGTGCTCGAAGACCTCGGATGGAACGTGGTCCGCGCGCATGGAGTCGATCCGAAGACAGGGCACGGGTTCATCTCGAGCCAGCGGATGGGGCTGGACGTCTTCACGCACATCCCCACGGATGCGCCACTCATCGTGGCCGAGGCCGTCTGGCAGTACTCCCATCATGTGCTCGCCGGGCTGCGCACACACTCGGGGCCGATCCTGACCGTGGCGAACTTCGCGGGCGAGTGGCCGGGACTCGTGGGTCTCCTCGGCCTGAATGCGGGCCTGACCAAGATGGGCACGCCGTACTCGACGATCTGGTCCGTCGACTTCACCGACGACTGGTTCTGCGACGGGATCCGTCAGTGGATCGAGACCGGTGCGATCAGCCACGACATCTCGCACGTGCGGCGCCTGCCCGCGCTGCCGCAGAGCAGCGAGAAGGCCCTCGGCGAGGCACTTGGCGACCAGCTGCTGCGCGACAAAGCGATCATCGGAGTGTTCGATGAGGGCTGCATGGGCATGTACAACGCGATCTTCGACGATGAGCTGCTGAACAGGACCGGGATCTACAAGGAGCGCTTGTCGCAGTCCGCGCTCTACGCCGAGATGCTCGAGGTCGCGGACGGGGAAGCGGACGCCGCATTCGAGTGGCTCGTGGAGCGGGGGATGACGTTTCGCTTCGGTGAGGACCCGGCGACCGAGCTCACCCGTGAGCAGGTGCAGTGGCAGCTGAAGATGTACATCGCCACGCTTCGGATCGCGGACGACTTCGGGCTGGACGCGGTCGGCATCCAGTACCAGCAGGGGCTCAAGGATCTGGTGCCCGCGTCGGATCTCGCGGAGGGGCTGCTCAACTCGACCGAGCGACCGTCGGTGCTCTCCCGCGACGGCTCGCGCGAGCTGCGCGAGGGCCTCGCCGTCCCGCACTTCAACGAGGCGGATGAGGGCGTCGCGGTCGACGCGCTGGTGACCGATCGGGTGTGGCGGGCGATGGGCCTCGTGCCGGACAACACCCTGCACGACGTGCGATGGGGTGAAGAGGTCGACGGGGAGTTCGTGTGGGTGTATGAGATCTCCGGGTCGGTGCCTGCCTCCCACCTCGGCGGCTGGGAGCAGGCCGAGGGATGGCGGCAGGATCCGGTTTTCTTCCCCGCGGGCGGTGCCACCGTCAACGGAGTGTCGAGGCCGGGCGAGGTCGTGCTCTCGCGGGTGTTCATCGCCGACGGGGTCCTGCAGGCGGATCTGTTCCGTGCGTCCGTGGTGGAGCTTCCGGCCGAGGAGACGCAGCGCCGCAAGGACGCCACGAACCCGGAGTGGCCGATCGCTCATGTCGTGCTGCACGGGATCACCCGTGATCAGTTCATGGCACGCCACAAGGCGAACCACGTGCAGCTGGTCTACGCACCCGACGCAGACAGGGCCGACAGGGCGCTCATCGCCAAAGCGGCGATGTTCGACCGCATCGGCATCAGGGTCAATCTGACCGGACGGGTGGACATCTGATGCGGCCGCTGCCCATCGCGCACATCGGCATCCTCGTCGCCGACCTCGTGACCTCGCGCGAGCGGTGGTCGAAGGTCTTCGACGGCGTATTCAGCCCGGTCAGCCGATACCGGCCCGAGAACTGGAGCGACTTCGGCAACCCCGAACCGCATTTGCACGACGCGCGACTCACGTTCTACATCGGCGACAACCCATCGATCGAGATCCTCGAGTTCGTCGGCAACGGCACCCACTCGCCGACCAAGGGAGAGGGCGGGCACCACCTCTCCTTCCCCCCTCTCGAAGACAACGAGGCCCGACGACAGGAGCTCGCCGAGCTCGGCGTGCGCATCGACGGCGAGATACGGCACGACAACCGCTGGATCTTCCAGTTCGCCGAGGCAGGCGCGCTCAACAACGTCTACACCGAATGGGTCGAAGAGCACCCGGATCACCCCGATGTGAAGGACGACCTCTCGCCCATCGGGCGCCTGCCCGACGGCACGAAGACCCTTTTCGAACTCGAGACCATCCTCGATCTGCCTGATGGCCGGCCGGACTCCGGGATCGTCGAAATCGGGGTGGTGGTCGCAGACCTCGACGCCGCGAAGGCCATGTGGGAGGCGGTCATCGGGTACCGCTTCATCGATGACGGCCCGGCGTCGGCAGTCGCCGGACCGTTCGCGGCGACCATCCGGTTGATCCGACAGGAGCCCGACGGCTCTCGCGAGGGACTGAGCTACGCGACGATCGCCGATGCCGATCTCGAGAGCACGGGGCGGCGTCTGCAGGCCTCCGACGTGCCGGTCACGAGCGTGATCTCAGCGGACGGCCTGCTCTCGAGGCTGGACGTGGACCCCGCCTACCTGAACGGGTTCGGGATCCGCTTCCGTCGGCCATGAACCAGACGCGCCGATGACGCCCCGGGCTCGTCACGCGCCGTGCTGCGGCGGCAGCTCCGGCCGGAAGGACGCGGAGGCGCAATGACCATGGGACCCCGATGCGATGCGCTCGAGACGGACAACGCAGCAGAGTCGTCTCGTGTGCCGACGGCGATCCTGGTGGCAACGGCGTTCATGGGTGCGGTCTCGCCCTTTGCGACAGACCTGTACCTTCCCGCGTTTCCCGAGCTCGCACGCGAGCTGGACGCCTCGACCACCGGGGTGCAGCTCACCCTCACGGCGTTCCTGATCGGCGCGGCACTCGGACAGGGCGTTCTGGGGCCGCTGTCGGATCGTCTCGGACGCCGAGCGCCGCTCATCGCGGGTGCCGCGCTCTGCTGCATCGCCAGCCTTGTCGCCGTGCTTGCGCCGACGCTCTCGGTGCTCGTGGCTGCGCGATTCGTGCAGGGCGCCGCTGGGGCCGCAGGAATGGTGATCGGGCGCGCCGTCATCGCCGACCTGGTGACCGGCGCAGCGGCCGCCCGATCCTTCAGCGTGATGATGTCGATCGCGGGCGTCGCGCCGATCGGCGCTCCGGTCATCGGCGGTCTGATGGCTGACCCGATCGGATGGCGCGGCATCTTCCTCATGGTGTTCGCCTTGACACTCGGCGTCCTGGCGGTGGCCCTTCTCGTGATCCCTGAGACGCTGCCGCCTCGGCGGCGTGCACGGCTGCGACGCGATCGCCGACGAACCGGTGGTTCGACCGGGTCGGCGCTGCTGTCTCGCGAGTTCCTCGGATACGCGGCGGTTTCTGCGTTCGGATTCGCGGCGCTGCTCGCCTACGTGTCGGCATCGCCGTTTCTTTATCAGGGCCTGCTGGGTATGAGTGCATCCGGCTATGGCGTGATGTTCGCGGTCAACTCCGTTGTGCTGATCGCGATGACTTTTCTGTCCTCGAGACTGGCGGGCCGGCTGACGGCGCGAACGCTCGTCGGCATCGGCTTGACTGTGATGGTTTTCACGGGCGCAGCGCTCTTCGCCGTGTGGGTCTTCGGTTCTCCGCCCGCGATTCTGGCCGTCCTTCTCCCCATGATGCTGGGCGGTTTCGGCTTCGTGCAGGGGAACGCGGTCGCAGCCGCGCTCTCCGCAGCCCCCTATGCCACCGGAACGGCGTCGGCGGTGATCGGGTTCGCCCAGTTCGCGCTGAGCGGTGCCTCGGCGGCCCTCGTTTCGATCGACGGCATCGATCCGGTGCTGTCCCTCGCGGTCGTCCTGGCCTCGACCACAGGCTGTGCCAGCGTGGGGTACCTCGTGACGGGCAGACCGAATCGACGCCGCCCGCTGCGACCGGACGACGAGCCGACCCGGGAGGGATCCAGCCCGATCAGCGATGCGCGGTGACCACGAAGGCGCGGATCGGTGTGCGGATCGATCCGGTGCCGAACCGCTGACGCAGCAGGTCGGCCGTGATCGCCTCGATGCGATCGCGGGTCTCGTCGCCCAGAGGCTCCAGCTCCGCACGCATCGGGGTGCCGCGGGGGATCGCGGCGGCGGCGACCTCCGCCTGGTCCGCGGCGCCGATGAGCTCCTCTCCCTCCACCGCGTCCACGACGAGCCCGCCGGCCTCGGCGTCC
>JAFDWP010000182.1 GCA_018268435.1 Actinomycetota bacterium | reverse complement strand
GCCAAGACCACCGCCGCGAGCACCCTCGCCGACACGGTCAAGGCCGACTTCAAGCGGATCCAGTGCACGCCCGACCTGCTGCCCAGCGACATCACCGGCACGCAGATCTACGACGCGGCGAACGGATCCTTCCGCACCGTGCTCGGACCGGTGCACGCGAACTTCGTGCTGCTCGATGAGATCAACCGCTCCAGCGCCAAGACCCAGTCGGCGATGCTCGAGGCGATGCAGGAGCGGCAGACCACGATCGGAGGCGAGATCCACAAGGTTCCGCGCCCGTTCCTCGTGATCGCGACGCAGAACCCGATCGAGCAGGAGGGCACCTACGAGCTGCCCGAGGCGCAGATGGACCGCTTCCTGCTCAAGGAGATCGTCGAGTACCCGAGCCCCGCCGATGAGCTCGAGGTGCTCGCGCGCATCGACTCCGGCGCCCTGGATCCCGACCGGCACGCCGAGACGACCATCTCGCTCGCCGAGGTCGAGCAGCTGCAGGACATCGCGTCCCGGGTGTACGTGGATCCGGCGATCCGCAACTACATCGTCTCGCTCGTCTACGTCACCCGGAACCCGGTGCCGTACATCGGCGAGACGCTCGGCGGGTACATCAAGTACGGTTCGAGCCCGCGCGGATCCATCGCGTTCCTGCAGGCGTCGCGCGCGCTCGCCCTGCTTGCGGGCCGGTCGTACGTGATCCCCGAGGACGTGCGGAACCTGCGCCACCTGGTGCTGCGCCACCGCGTGCTGCTGACCTTCGAGGCCGAGGCCGAGAACGTCCGCAGCGAAGACGTCATCGACGCCGTGTTCGGCGCCGTGCCGACCCCCTGACCCTTCGACAGGCTCAGGGACCGGAGGACACCATGGCCAGCCTGCTGACGCCGGTGAAGGGCAAGCTCTTCATCGACTCGTCGCGCACGTCGACGCACGCGCTCGACGGCGCGTACGCGTCGCTGCTGCGCGGGCACAGCCTCGACTTCGACGACCTGCGGGCCTACGAGTACGGCGACCAGATCCGCGACATCGACTGGAAGGCGACGGCCCGGCTCGGATCCGCAGTGGTGCGCCGCTCGCTCGCGACCCGCATGCACACCGTGCTGTTCGTCGTCGACACCGGCCTGTCGATGACGGCGCTCGCGCACGACGAGAGGCCGAAGAAGGATCTGGCGATCCTCACGGTCGGGGTGCTGGGGCTGCTCGCGCTGCGCCACGGCGACGACTTCTGCCTGGTCGACGGGGATTCCGCACGGGTGCGCCGACGCGAGATCGGCCGCAGCGAGGCCGCACTCGAGCACACTCTGCGCCAGATCGACCGCGCGGTGGACGAGGCCTCGGCGCCGTCCGACCGCGACGCGCTGCTGTCGTACGTGGCGCGTACGATCTCGCGCCGCATGATCGTGGTCGTGGTCACCGACGACGCCCCGGTGGGCGCCGAGACCGAGCGGCTGCTGCGACGTCTGCGCGTGCAGCACGACGTGCTGTGGATGACGCTGCGCGACGCCGAGCCCGTGCTCGCCGCACTGCCGCCCGCGGTGCCGGTGCCGACGGGCGGGCTCAGGGGCCGTCGCGATGTCCCTTCGACAAGCTCAGGGACCGGGAGCGGATCCCCGACCCCGCGGCGCGCCCGCCGGGATGTCGCCTCGCACTGGGCGATCCCGGAGTTCCTGCAGGGCGACGCCGAGCTCGTCGCCGAGCTGCATGCGGCCGACGCTGCCGACGCCGCGCACACCGAGGCGCTGCTGCGCCGCCTGGAGATCACGCACGTGGCCCTCGCCGAGCAGGACACGGCGGTCGGCGCGCTGCTCGGCATGCTGGATGCGAGGTCGCATGTCCGGCACCGATGAACTGTACCCGCCGGCCCAGTACGGCTGGGGCTGGATCCTGCTCGCGATCGGGGTGCTCGTGCTGATCGCCGGCATCGCCTGGCTCGTCGTCGTGCTGACCCGGCCGCGCCGCACCATCACGCGCCCGGTCCCTGAGCCTGTCGAAGGGCCCTGGCTCACCGCCGACGTCGCCACCGTGCTGCGGCAGGAGTACCTGGGCGCGATCGCGCAGATCGAGGCCGACTACCGGGCGGGCCGGAGCGACGCCCGCCGCGCCAACCTCGAGCTCAGCCGCACCGTGCGCGGGTTCGTGAACGAGTACAGCGGCATCGAGGCGCCCGTGCTCGCGCTCGACGACCTGGTGCGCCTGGGGGTGCACCCCGCCCTCATCGACGCGATCGGGCGCAACTACTACCCGAGCATCTTCCGGCGCACGGCGCCCGTGGATCCGCTCGTCGGCGCCGACGCCGCCCGGACGGTGGTGACGACGTGGTACTAGCCGCGCTCTGGATCCTGCTCGCCGTCGTCGGCGCCGTGCTCGTCGCGATCGTGCTGGGCGTGCTGCTCGGACTGCGCGGGCGCGGCGCCCGGTCCACCGGGGCCGGCGCTCCGATCGCCCGGGCCGAGCGGATCCGCGCGCTGCCCGCGTTCCGGCGCGCGGTGCACCGCCGCCAGGCCGCGCTCGCCGGCATCGTCGCGCTCGGGGTGCTCGCCGCCGTGCTCGGCGGGGTGATCGCGGCCCGTCCGAACGCGCAGAAGACGATCCAGCCGGTGTCGACCAACCGCGACATCATGCTGTGCCTGGACGTCTCCGGATCCATGACCGACGTCGACAAGGAGATCGTCTCGATCTTCGACAAGCTCGCCGACGGGTTCAAGGGCGAGCGCGTCGGGCTCACGATCTTCAACAGCTCGGCCGTGCAGGTCTTCCCCCTCACCGACGACTACGCGTTCATCCGCGACCACCTGCGCAGCCTGATGAAGGGCTTCGACTACTCCACCGACATCCCCGAGCAGTGGGTCGGCACGATGAACGGCGTGGGCGCCTCGCTCATCGGCGACGGCCTCGCCTCGTGCGTGATGCGCTTCGACCACGCCGACCAGCAGCGCGCCCGCTCGATCATCCTCGCCACCGACAACGAGCTGAACGGATCCCCGATCGTCACGCTGCAGGAGGCGGCCGGCTACGCGGCGTCGAAGAAGATCCGGATCTACACGATCGATCCCGTGGCGGGCATCGACCAGTCCGACAGCACGAGCCTCGCGGACGCCGCGGCCGTGACGGGCGGCAAGGCCTATGCGCTGCGCGAGACCACCACGGTCGGCGACATCATCGCGCAGGTGCAGAAGCAGGAGGCGTCGCAGCTCAAGGGCCAGGCGACCGTCATCTGGACCGACGTGCCGCAGCTGTGGATCGCGGCGCTCCTCGTCGTCGCGCTCGGCTTCGTCGTGCTGCTGTGGAGGGTGCGCCTGTGATCCTCCAACCCGTCATCGCGCCGTTCCTGGCCATCCTGCTCGTGCTGCCCGTGCTGGCCGCCGCGGTGTGGATGCTCGTACGGTCGCTGCGCCCTTCCCCGGTTCCTGAGCGAGCGAAGCGAGACGAAGGACGCTCAGGAACCGCGAAGCGAGACGAAGGACGCCCCGGCGCCGGCCCCGTGATGTGGGTGCTCCGGATCCTGCTCGTGCTGGCCTGCGGTGTGCTGCTGCTGCGTCCGAGCGTTCCCGGAGGCCAGGT
>JAFDWP010000181.1 GCA_018268435.1 Actinomycetota bacterium | reverse complement strand
TCTTGTTGCCGACTCGGGTGAACTCCTTCGACGCGTCGATGAACAGCACCGCGTTGTCTGCCTTCGACTTCTTCAGCACGATGATGCAGGTTGCGATCGTGGTGCCGAAGAACAGGTCCGGTGGCAGCTGGATGACCGCGTCGATGTAGTTGTTGTCGATGAGGTACTTGCGGATCTTCTGCTCGGCGCCGCCTCGATAGAGAACGCCCGGGAACTCGACGATCGCGGCGGTACCGTTCACGGCGAGCCAGCTCAGGATGTGCATCGTGAACGCCAGATCGGCCTTCGACTTCGGCGCGAGCACGCCCGCCGGCGCGAAGCGCTCGTCGTTGATGAGCAGGGGATTCGCGTCGCCGTCCCACTTCACCGAATAGGGCGGATTGGAGACGATCGCCTCGAACGGCTCGACGTCCCAGTGCATCGGCTCGAGGAGCGTGTCGCCGTGCGCGATGTCGAACTTCTCGTAGTTGATGTCATGGAGGAACATGTTCATCCGCGCGAGGTTGTACGTGGTCGGGTTGATCTCCTGGCCATAGAACCCCTGACGGACGTTTTCCTGACCGAGCACCTTCGCGAACTTCAGCAGCAGAGATCCGGATCCGCAGGCCGGGTCGTAGACCTTGTTGACCGCGGTCTTGCCGAGCACGGTGATCCGCGCCAGCAGTTCGGAGACCTCCTGCGGCGTGTAGTACTCGCCACCGGACTTGCCCGCGTTCGCGGCGTACATCTGCATGAGGTACTCGTATGCGTCGCCGAACAGGTCGATCGAGTTGTCCTGCAGATCGCCCAGCGGAAGGTCCCCAATCGCGTCCAGCAGCTTCACGAGTTTCTCGTTGCGCTTCGCGACCGTGGCGCCCAGCTTGTTGCTGTTCACGTCGAGGTCGTCGAAGAGGCCCTTGAAGTCGTCCTCACTGCCCGTGCCGAGCGCAGATCCCTCGACGTCTCGGAAGACCTGCTCAAGCGTCTCGTTCAGGTTGTCGTTGGTGGCCGCGCTCGCGCGAACGTTGATGAAGAGCTGGGACGGCAGGATGTAGAAGCCCTTCTCCTCGACCGTCGCGCGACGGCCGAACTCCGCCGCCTCGTCGGGAAGCCGGGCATAGTCGAACTCGAGGTCGCCGTTCTCGTGCTCACCCTTGTTGACGTATGCAGTGAGGTTCTCAGAGATGAACCGGTAGAAGAGCATTCCGAGCACATAGGTCTTGAAGTCCCATCCATCGACGGATCCGCGCAGATCGTTCGCGATGCGCCAGATCGTCTTGTGCAACTCAGCCCGCTGGGCTTCCTTGGTCGTCGGTGACATGGGTGTTCGGTCCTCCCGCGCGGCGACAGAGGAGTGCGAGGTGGTGCAACTGCCTCATCCGGGATCGGTACTTGTACCCGGGTGCGTTAACCCTGGCACATGTCGCAGACAATCCCGACGCTTGAGAGGTGCCCCGAGTCCCGTCCGCCGCTGCCGTTCACATCGGGGCTCGCATCCGGCTGGCACGGGAGTCGTCGACGATGACGCAGGACCAGCTCGCGGTGCGCAGCGACATCGACTCGTCGAACGTCCGCGCCTACGAGGCGGGCCGTGCGCTGCCGAACCTGCAGACGCTCGTGCGGATCGCCGAGGCGCTGCGGATGCCGGCGGGCTACTTCCTGGAGGACCTCACGCTGGACATGTTCCCGACGTCGCAGAACGACGGGCGGCGGCGGGCGGGCTGAGACCGGCCCTTCGTCTCGCTGCGCTCGCTCAGGGACCGGGGGCTGCGCTCGCTCAGGGGCGATGCACCCCTTGCGCAAGCCCGCCGACAGGCGTAATGCGGAAAGTGGACCGGTCGAGTGCCGCGGTTCAACGGTGGCCCACCGGTGAAGATCTAAGGAGATCATCGTGAGCGCCATCATTCCGCTCCGCAGCGCGTTGCGCACTGGAGCCCCGCTGAAGCGGCTCGGAGGAACCTGGGGCGAACTGCTCGCCGAGTTCCTCGGAACGTTCATCATCCTCGCGTTCGGAGACGGCGTCGTGGCCATGGCCGTCGCCGCACTGCCCGGATCCGGGAGAGCTCAGACACCGACGACCATCTTCCTCGCCGCCGGCGACTGGCTTCTCATCGCCTGGGGCTGGGCCTTCGCCGTCGCCTTCGCGATCTACATCGCCGGTGGCATCAGCGGAGCCCACCTGAACCCCGCCGTCACGCTCGCCTTCGCGGTACGCCGGCGCTTCCCCTGGAAGAAGGTGCCGGCCTATTGGGCCGCACAGCTGGCCGGCGCGTTCGCCGGCGCCGCACTCGTCTATGCGGTGTACTTCGAGGCGATCGACGCATTCAACAAGGCGTCCAAGACAGCACGCGATGCGAGCGGCGGCCTCGCGACGTTCTCCATCTTCGCCACGTTCCCCGCGCCTTACTTCGGCGGCAACAACTGGGGGCCGTTCCTCGACCAGATCGTCGGCACCATGTTCTTGCTGATGCTCATCGCCGCGATCGTGGATGAGCGCAACATGGGCGGATTCGACAAGCATCTGGCGCCACTGATGGTCGGCCTGCTCATCGCCGCGATCGGCATCTCGTTCGGCGCCAACGCCGGGTACGCCATCAACCCCGCCCGTGATCTCGGGCCGCGCCTGTTCGCATGGCTG
>JAFDWP010000180.1 GCA_018268435.1 Actinomycetota bacterium | reverse complement strand
GGTGACGTCCCGCTGGGTGGTGGAGTTTCTCGACACCGTGCGGGATCAGCTTCTGTGATTATGCCGCGTTGAGTTCGGGGATGGCCACCTCCTCGTCGGTGGCGGTGAGGAGCTTCATGGAGTGCTCGGAGAAGTAGCGGCGGTCGGCGCCGTCCCATTCGTCGTGCTGCTCGATGAGGACGTGTCCTGCCAGGCGCAGGAGCGCGGCGGGGTTGGGGAAGGTGCCGACGACGTCGGTGCGACGTTTGATCTCCTTGTTGACCCGCTCGAGCGGGTTCGTGGACCAGATCTGCCGCCAGTGCTGTTGCGGAAAGCCGCAGAACGCGAGGATGTCGTTCTTCGCTTCTTCGAGCATCTCGGCGATCTTCGGGTGCGACCGGGTCAGCATGCGCACGACCTCGTGGAACTGCGCGAACACGTGCTCGGTGTCAGGCTGCGCGAAGATCGTGCGGATGATCGAGGCGACCATCGGCCCCGATGCTTTCGGGACGTTCGAGAGAACGTTGCGCATGAAATGGACCCGGCATCTTTGCCAGCTTGCGCCGGCGAACACCGTCTCGATCGCGGAGATCAGCCCGGTGTGCGCGTCACTGATGACGAGCTTCACCCCGCCGAGACCGCGGGCCTTCAGCGACCGCAGGAAGCTCGTCCAGAATGGCTGTGATTCAGTCTCTCCGACCTCGAAGCCGAGGACTTCACGGCGCCCGTCGGCGGCGACGCCGATCGCGACCACGACGGCCTGGGACACGACTCGTCGGCCGACGCGGGCTTTGCAGTAGGTCGCGTCGAGAAACACATACGGATACGTCGTGTCAGCCAGCGGCCGGTCACGGAACGCCGCGACATCCTCGTCCAGGTTCGCGCAGATCCGCGACACCTCCGACTTCGAGATGCCGGTGTCCGCGCCGAGCGCTTTGACGAGGTCATCGACCTTCCTCGTGCTCACGCCGTGAACATAGGCCTCCATCACGACCGCGAACAACGCCTGATCGACCCGGCGGCGTCGTTCCAGCAACGATGGGAAGAACGATCCCTGTCGCAGTTTCGGGATCCGCAGATCCAGCTCTCCAGCGGTAGTCGTGAGAGTGCGCGGGCGGCTGCCATTGCGCTGCGTGACACGGTCCGGGGAGCGCTCGAACGGAGCCGCGCCGATGAACGCCGCAGCCTCTGCATCGATCAGCTCCTGATAGAGCGTCTCGGTCGCTGTCCGGATCCGGTCGGTGACATCGGTGAGTTTCAGTTCCCCGAGGAGCTCGAGGAGGGCAGACTGGTCTAGAGCCATCGTGCTTTGTGTCTTCCTGTGAGTGACTTTGATCGGTACTCACTGACCATCGCACGATGGCTCACCAACGTCTACGACACTGGCAACCCTGCCGGAAAGTCCACCACCTCAGGGGACGTCACCTCACGATGTAGCTCTTGGCGCCTTCCGGGACCGGATGCGCGCGCTGCCCTTGCGCCCCGGGTGCGGGGTTCGGGGGAAGCTGCGGACCCGGCGACGGAATCCGTTGCCACGCCTGCGGCGGCGGGGGCTGAACCTGCGTCAGGGAGAACTGCGGAGGGTAAGACACGCTGTTGCGGTGCGGAGGGCGGAGCAGCGGAATACGGATCCTGCGGCGGCCCGAACGACACGGGGGGTCGCGGGGGTGGGGGATAAGACGCCTCTCCCGACATCTGTGCGCCTCTCTGGTAGCTCGACCTGTCGTCTTCATCTTGCCAGCGGGTAGCGACAACGGCGGCCGCCGTCTCCGCAGCGGCCTCGCTCACGCCCGCTCAGGACTCTTCGAGATCGCCCGGATCGGGATTCGCATCGATTGGCGGCGGGTGATGTCAGTCCCCCGCGACGATGGTGTTGTCGATCGCCCCGAGTTCGGTGATCTCGGCGCGTTCATCCGTCCATCGAAATCCGAGGTTCAACTGTGACGGCCACGCTTCGGAGGCTCGTGCGGCGAGTCGACGCGCGTGCTCGGCCGGTACGTCGAGTTCCTTGTGAAGCTCCTCGTCCAGCAACTCCATCCAGTCCAGAAGCACGGTGGCGACGATGCGGGCGAGCTCGTGAATCTCCCATTGCCCGCGCGTGGTCCGCTGCGTCGTCAGATGGGCCATCTCCTTGTCCATCTGGGTCCTGTGCTCTTCACTCAAGCAGCCCGGGCGGTTCCACGTCGACGCGTACGCGGCGGCTGTGAGGTCGTCTTTCCGAGCATGCCCGCGACCGCCGAGGAACTCATCGATCACACGAACGTGGATGAGGAACGATTCCAGTAACGCGGTCGACAGTCCCTGTTCGATTGCGCTCAGTCCGGAGCCATCCAGAGTCCATGCGCGGGTCAAGCTGTCATGACAGTAGTCGATCACGCCCAGCTCATACGTGAGTTCGCGTCGAAGCAGCGTGAGTGGATCCACCTCCACACCGTAGCGAGAACGATGCAGCGATCGAGGCGGTTCACCCTTGGCGCACTCGCCCCGACTCCGCTCAGCCCTCGTCGAGGATCGCGATGAGGTCGGCCTGGATCAGGATCCCGCCGTCGATCTCCGCCTTCACTACGTGACGCGCGGGGCGCGAGGCGGGGTCGGGGAACATCGCGAGCCACTCGCGGTTCAGGGCCGCGCGATCGCGGTAGGCGGCGAGCCCGACCGTGAGCCTCATGATGTCGTCGGTGGTTCCGCC
>JAFDWP010000017.1 GCA_018268435.1 Actinomycetota bacterium | reverse complement strand
TGGGTGATCAGCTCTGCGGTGGCTGTGGCTTGGACGGGGAACGGCACGGGGAGGAAGGTGGCCGAGTAGTCGGTGTCGACGGTGACGGTGATGCGGTCGCCGCTGACGGCGACGCTTCCGCCGACGCCGGCGGCGGCGAGGTAGCCGTTGGCGGCGCTGACGGCTCGGCTGCTGTCGATCGCGGTGGTGCCGTCGCTGATCGCTTGGCCGCTGACGGCGTTCGCTGCGGCGCGGGCGGCGCTGGCGGCGGTGGTGTAGGCCTGCTGGTTGGCTTGCACCTTGCCGGCGCCGTCGACGACGAGTCCGACGATCGCGAGGAACGCGACGGTCATGATGACGAAGTAGATCGTCGCGACGCCCTTGTCGTCACGGAACTTGGCTCGGAGCCTCTGGACCATGGTGTTCATCGCCGCTCCCTGTAGGCGTCGACGGGAGAGGCGGCGGTGCCTGTGAGGACGCGGGTGCCGGGCAGGCCGATCATGGCGGCGTCGCTGAGTGCGACGGTGCAGGAGACGGTCGCGCTGACTCGGCCGGTGGTGCCGATCGGGGCGCTCAGGCCGGAGGCGTCGATGTTGACGGAGAGGGTCGTGCAGTTGACGCCGGACTGTTCCATCGAGATCCGCGCCATGTCTTCGGCTGCTTCCTGCGCCTGGGCCGTGGTGCGCGCGAGCGATGCTTCGCGGGCCGCGGCCGACGCTGCGGACTCGACGGCGTTGCCGGCCAGCGCGAGACGTCCGGAAGCTGCGAGCAGCACGAGCACCGCGGCGAGGGCCGGGGCGAGGATGGCGATCTCGAGGCCGGCGGAGCCGCGTTCGTCGCGGAGCTTGGCGATGAGGGTTCGGATGGCGCGCATGGTCAGTTCACCCACCTTTCGGTGGGGCCGGTCACGGTGACGTCGATGTTCGTGGTCAGTCCGGGGACGAAGGAGGGGGCGGTGCCGGTGACGGTTACGGTCACGGTGTTGGCGCCGCGGTCGACCGCGACGGATGCGCCGCTGATCGGTGAGCCGGACTGGTTGAGGACTGCGAGGCCGGCGGTAGAGCCGTCTGTGCCGCTGGCGTTGTAGGCGCGGGCGGCGTTGTAGGCGCTGGTGGCGGCGGCGTGGGCGAGGTTGTTGGCGTGGAGGATGATGCCCAGGTGCAGGAAGACCGCGAGGACGAGCAGCAGCACCGGGGCGATGATCGTGTTCTGCAGCGTGGCCGCACCCCGATCACCGGCGAGCGCTTCTCTGAGGCGCTGCCGGTGACCGGTGTTGGAGGTGCGGACCATCTGCGGGTGGCTCTTTCAGCCGGTGGGGATCTGGCCGGCGTAGGCGTTGATCGCGGTGACGATGATCGCCACGACGGCCACGGCGGCGAGCGCGATGCCGGCGGTCCAGATGACCTGCTCGAGGGTGATGGAGCCACGTTCGGGCTCTTCGGTGAAGCGAGCTGCCCGCCCGCGCATGCGGGACAGGAACTCTCGGCTCAGGGTCGACATAGGATCCTGGTTCCTTTCTCTCTCTGGGTGGGTGGTGCTTGGTCTATTAGGTATAGGCCTCGGTTTGGGGCCTTCGCGGACAATCGACTTCCAACGTCTCAGAAGAATGCGTTGAGCACGAAGGGAGTTCCGAGCAGAAGCATGAAGAGGACGCCGGTGAGGGTCATCGGGATGGTCATCTTGTTGGTCGCTTTGTTCGCCTCCGTCACTTCATCATTCAGAAGTCGGTCCCGGAGGTTCTGCCCCCGTGCCCTGAGTGTCTCATATACCGACGCTCCTTGCTCCCCCGAGAGCCTGATCACCTTGGCGATTTCACCCAGGTCGGGGACGTTGATCTCGAGGGAGAGCTGCTCGAGCGCGTCCCAGGGTGCGGTGCCGGCGTAGCGGGCTTCGGTGAGGGTTTGGCGGATTCGGACGAATGCCCAGTTGCGTCCGACCTGGGCGGCGGACTCGAGGGCTTTGCCGGGAGGGGCGCCGCTGATGCGTTCGGATCCGACGAGCTCCATGTAGACGGCGACCGAGCGGGAGAACTCCTTGCGGGCGGCTTCGGCCTGGTCGCGGACGAGCAGGTTGGGCAGGTACCAGCCGCCGATGGCGAGGGGGATGCCGAACAGCGCGGGGATGTAGAACGCGGTCAGGCCGAGGACTTGGAAGATCAGTCCGATCGCGATGGGGGCGATGAGGCCGAGGCCGGCGGAGAGCACCTTCTGGTACAGGAACCGGTTGACGCTCATGCCGATCAGGCGCAGATCGCGGGTGGGGATCTTGAGCGAGGGGCTGTCGCCGACGCGACGGAGGACGGCTGAGCCCACCCGGTTCTCGAGGGTGGCGGCGTAGGCGGGGTCGGCGGCGACGGTGGTGGTGCCGATCCGATCGAGCGCTGCGGAGAGGCTGGGCTGGGTGGGCACCAGTGCGGCGATGACCAGCGCGAAGCCGAGCCCCAGGACGAGGCCAGGGAGGACGATCAGTGCGAGGTTCACTTCTCACCAGCTTTCTCGGTGGCAACGAGCAGACGGGGTGCCGGCACGCCGCGGCTGATGCGTCGCATCCACAGCAGAACGAGGGCGTAGCTGACGAGATATGCGGCGAACAGGAGTTGACCGATCGGGGTGCCGTAGGGGGCGGAGTACTGCTGGGCGAGGACCAGGAGTACGAGCAGCGCGACGGTGAAGTAGACGACGAACCGGGCCTCGTTGCGCGGGGTGGCGCGGTCGGCTTCGATCTGGCGGCGCATCTTGACCCGCTCGAAGATGCTCTTGGCGAGATCCTCGAGCGAGGCGGCGAGGCCGGATCCGCGGAGCTCGGCCTTGCGGAGAAGGTGCATCACGAGCACGTCCGCGGTCTCGTCGTTGAGGTCGTCGGCAAACGCCTGCAGCGCCGCGGTGGTGGTCCACCGGGCGTTGATGCGCGCGACGAGCTGCGTGACCTGCGGGCGGATCGCTTCGGGGCAGCTGCTCAGCGATGCGGCGATGGTGCGTTCGAGGCCGGCGCCGGAGACGGTGAGGCCGGCGAGGCTGCGGGTCCAGGACTCGAGGGCGTCGAGCTTGGCGATCGTGTTCTCCTCGGGGCCCTTCTGCAGCAGCCATGGCAGGCCGACAGCGGCGACGGGCACGGCGATCACGAGCAGCCACCATCCGGTGATCAGCGCGAACACCAGACCGACCGCGGCGCCGCCGACGAGCTGGATCTGCTGCGTGCGGGTGAAGTCGCGTGTCGCCTTCCCGCGAAGCGCGCTGCGCGTGGGCAGTCCGCTGGTGCTGGGCTTGTGGGCGGCGCCGAGGATGACCAGGATCGCGCCGGCGACCGCGACGATGATGCACAGGGCGAGGGTTGCGGTAGTCATCTCACACTCCCAGGTTCGCGGGATCGAAGCCGTAGAACTTGAGCTCCTCGAGGAGCCGCGGCGATGGCATGTCAGCGGTGATGAGGCTGCCGCTGGATCGGTCGAAGCGGAACACCTGAGAGGCCACGGGGCGGGAGTTGTTCTGCTCCTCGCCGGGCAGGATCTCGGCGATCTCGGTGACGACGCGGCGGGGCTTGCCGGTCGCGGGGTCGATGATCTTCGAGATCTGCACCACGATCTTGATGTTCTGCTCGATCATCCGGTAGGCGTACACGGGGGTCGTGTTGTTGCCGCGGGACAGCATCAGCGCCGACATGCGGTCGATCGAGTCGTCTGCGCTGGCGGCGTGCAGGGTGGACAGCGACCCGACACCGGACTGCATGGCCTGCATCATGGCGTAGATCTCAGGGCCACGGACCTCGCCGACGATGAAGCGCTGGGTGTCCAGTCGGAGGGTGTCGTAGACCAGGTCTTCGGGGGTGATCTCACCGGGCAGCCGACCATCGGCGCCACGCTCCCCCTCCCCCGGCTTCGCCTCGAGTGAGACCACTCGCGGGTGGCGGTCGTTGATCTTGTGAAGGTAGAGCTCACGCTCCATCTCGATCGTGACGATCTTCTCTTCGGCCGGGATGCAGTCGGCGAGTGCGCGCAGCAGTGTGGTCTTGCCTGCGCCGGGGAAGCCGCTGGTGACGACGGAGACCCCGGCGATGACGGCCGCGCGGAGGAAGGCTGCCGCCTGGCGGGTGATGGTGCCGCGCTCCACGAGCTGGTCGAGGGTGACGTCGACGAGGCGGTGGATACGGATGACGATCGTCGGTCGGGTGGCGACGGGTTCGGCGATCGCTGCCAGACGCGCCCCGCCGGGCAGGTCCATGTGCAGTCGCGGCCGGGCGCTCGTGAACGATCGGCCGCCCTCCCCCGAGCGGGCGGCGAGCAGGTTGATCTCTCGCTCGAGCTCACGGTCGTTCTCGGCGATCGGGTACTGGTACTTGACCACGCGGCCGTCCGCGTAGGAGATCCAGACGTCGTCGAACCCGTTGATGTGGATGTTCTCAACGTCGGGCTCGTCGACGAGCGGCTGCAGCCGACCCAGGCGGAACAGCTGGTCGAAGACGGCCTGCCGGATGGCGGTCTGCATCGGGGCCGGCCAGCGCCCCTCGCCGGGGCGGCGGGTCTGGTCGTCGACGCGAGCTCGGACCCGGTCAACGATGTGGTCCTGCGCTGTCTGTTCGCGCTGCTCGGCGGTGATGTCCATGGACTCGCTGAACACTGCGGCGAGCTCACGGGAGACCTCGTCGCGAATGGCGGCGATGTCGGCCCAGGGCAGATCGCTGCGCGCGTCGAGGGTGGTTGGCGGGGTGACCTCGGGTGCCGGCCGCTCGGGGATGGTGGGCGGTGCCGGCACGATCGGAGCTGCGGGTGCCGTGGGGACTGCCTCGGCCGGGGCGTTCCGCTGTGCCGCGCGGGTCAGGTGCGCGGCGGCGTGGCCCAGGTTGCGCAGGCCCGTGTCGGCCGGTGCGGTCGTCGGCGCCTGCGGGGTGGCCGGTGCCGGCGCGGTGAAGAACGGGATGTTTCCCAGGTCTGCGGGGTCGGGCGTGGGGTCGCTCACTGCTGTCCCTCCCAGTCGGTGGTCGTGTAAGTGCGGGTGTTGAGGACATCGCTGTAGCTGTGCAGCAGCGCGCCGATGGCCCGCGCGTAGGGGGTGCGCTGGGCGCCGAGGGTGGGTGCGCCGACCGAGTAGATGGCGGCGCCCTTCGGATCCCAGGGGATGGTGCCCAGCAGGTTCATGCCGATCTGCTTGGTGACGGTCTTGAGAGGCCAGGTCTCCTGCGTGGTGGGGCGTTCGGTGACGAGGAGATCGACGTAGCTGGCGTGCCCGATCTCGTTGAGCGTGTTCAGCAGCCACTCGGGGACGGTGTTGCGGTTCTCGTCGAGGGAGCGCCAGTGTGCGAGCACGGCTGCCACGGAGGGCAGCGTGCGATCGGTGAACAGGGTGATGCTGTCCGCCTCGCGCAGCAGCGGGAGGCGAGGGTCGTTGACGTGGAGGCGCCCGCCGTCGACGAGGATGTCGTACCCGGCGGACTCGTAGGGGCGCAGCGCGTCGAGCAGTGCCCGCCAGAAGTGGGGGCCCGCGCCGGCGGCGCCCTGCAGACTCTTGAAGCCGGGGATGAGCACTGAGCGGGGGCTGAGCTCGACGGTCTGTTCCCAGAGCTTGTCAGGGGTCAGAGCGCCGTACTGGTCGGCGACGGCCGCTTCGGTCAGTCCGGTGCTGTGGTAGACCTGCCCGCGGATGAGTCCGGGGATGATGCTGCTGGTCTTGGTGGTGTCGGCCTCGACGAGGATCACGGGCTTGGACCAGTTGAGGGCCAGGGCGCCGGCGGCGGTGGTCACGCCGGGAGCGCCGGACGCGCTGGCAAGGAAGATGATCGCCATGCGGGGTCACTCCCCCGTCGAGTCGATGACCAGCGCGACGCGGCCGGTGGCGGCACGAGCGGCGATGTCGGGTGCTTCACGGTTCGGCACGACCAGGTCGACAACCCACACCTGGGTCTCAGTGTCGTAGGTGGCGGTGAACACCGTGGCGTTGAAGCTCTTGGGGGTCTCGACGGGCGGGTCTCCCTGAGTGACGGGGGTCTCAACGACACGGACCTTGTCGCCTGCTGCGAGCTGGTAGCCGGGCATCTGCGCCTGGGTGAGCGTGACGCCCACGATCGAGGAGCCGGCCGGCACCGCGAGGGTGTCGCCGGTGTTGGCCGACGTGATGAGGGTGCCGGCGGGCAGGTCGACCAGCGCGGTGGTTCCGACGAGGTCGGCGGCATCCGCGGCGGAGACCGCGTCGACCTGCTGCCCGCCGGCGAGCTGGATGGTCGTGAGGTCGTCCGTGGTGATCGTCTCCCCGCGCGAGACGTCGACGCTGGTCGCCATGACGCTGACGGTGCGGGTGAGGTTCGTGGTGACCCACCACACGCCGATTCCGCCGAGGAGGACAAGCGCGATGCCGAGGGCGATGATCGCGGGGCGCCGGCGAGACTTCGTCGGCTGCAGGACTGCAGGAGTGAGTCCTTGCTTCTGCTCGCCCGGCTCGGTGGTCTCTTTCGTGCGCTTGCTCTTGCGGTCAGTGGTGGTGGTCATTGGAGGTCAGTCCTTCATCGTGGGGCGGATGTGGGGTAGGTGTCTAAGCAGTCCGGTGAGTGTCTCATATACCGCTGTAGCGACAGCTGGTCTTCTGCTGTAGCTGGACACCGCACCGTCTAGTCGAGAGGCGGAAGGAATGCCTCGTAGGCGGTGATAATGACGAAGTTCCGGGAGGGAGCATCGAGTTCAGCGGTGACGCGATCGAGGATCGCGCGGTACGACGGGGCAACGCGCACGGTGTGCTTGACGCGGGGCCCCGCGTCGGAGACGGGGGCGGGACGCTTCTGCCTGTTGAACAGATCCGTCCAGTCCTCGTCAGTCTCTTCTCCGCCGGCGGTGGCCTGGCGGATCAGTTCAGGAAGACGCTTATAGGTAGCTGAGACGGCGTCCAGGAGGACCGTCTGGTGGCTCTTGCGCGTCTTGGCCATGTACGCCTGCAGGCGGTCGTTCAGTGGGACCGGAAGGTGGACGGGGACGCCCTTGGTCGCGGTCTCCCGCTCCTCCCCCTCTCCCCCGTCTTCGTCCTCCGTGCGGGTCGTGCGAGTCGGCTGCTTGCGCGGCGCCTGCTTCTTCGCAGGAGCGGCCGCGGTTTCGACCGCCGCTGCAGGGGCGGGCTCCGGAGGCGGAGCCTGGTCGACGGGGGGCTCCACGGGTTCTGCGGGAGCCGGC
Organism: Actinomycetota bacterium; assembly: GCA_018268435.1. Lineage (GTDB taxonomy): Bacteria > Actinomycetota > Actinomycetes > Actinomycetales > Microbacteriaceae > Microbacterium. Next base: position 15,261 of record JAFDWP010000017.1, on the reverse strand, counting down.
GTCGTCGCGGTGCGGCGGGTGAGTTTTCCGAGATCCTGACGAGCCATGTCAGGCCTCCTTCATCTGGTTGGCCCACAGCGACGTGAGCTCCAACGCGACACTGGTGTAGTCGGAGATCGCTGCTTGGTTCTTGCGGGAATCGGTGTACTGCGTGACGACCTTGCCGTCGAAGGGAGCGTCCTCGACGCTCGCGGACAGACGAATGTGACGCTGGAAACGCGGGAGTCCGATCTGCCCCTCGATGAACTCGACGGTGTCGAGCTGCTCTTCCCAGTCCTCGAGTCGCCGACCGCCGCGGCGCGTGTCGATCTTGTTCAGCAGGAGTCGGTAGGGCACCCCGGTCGGGATGATGTGTTCGACCAAGGTGTCCGCGACCGATTCGATCGCCATGGTGGCGGCTTCCAGCGGCAGGACGATGAAGTCGGCGACCTGCAGGACTGCGGTGAGGACGCCGGTGTTCTCATGGCTGCCAGGAGTGTCGACGAGGACGATGTCGTAGCCGTCGAGGTCACGCAATCCCATGATGTTGTTGGGATCGACGTCGGCTGCGAAGTCGAACGGAAGGTCATCCCCCGCTCGCTCGGCCCAGCGTGCTGCGGACTGCTGCGGGTCGACGTCGACCACGAGCACATTGTTGGCGCGGGACAGCGCGGCCGCGAGGTTCATGACGGTGGTGGTCTTGCCCACCCCGCCCTTCTGGTTGCAGACGCCGATGATTCTCACGATCGGCCTCCACGGACGAGGGTGTTGACAGCGGTCGCGCCAGTCGAGCGCGCGATGTGCGGATGTGTGGCGCGGGTATGGGGCAACTGTGGCGGGTTCATGGGCGCCAGTATAGCGTCACATTCACGCCTATATGCAACAACAATCGCGCGTGTCGTGCGCGGCGCATGCGCTAGAGGTTGCGATGCAACCGCGCTAGAGCCGTGCACTAGACGCGCTCTATTGGAGCAATGACGGCGCATGCATTGCGCACGTACTTGCGCTCTATCTGCGACATGTAACGCGCCAAAGTCGCGACGTACAGGCACAAGCAATGCGCAATCAAAGAGCAGTACAGGCGACCGACTCGCGCTAGTAGTGCGCATGTTAGAGCGCAACATCATGCGCGGGTAGAGCAATGTGCTAGCGCAAGTATTGCGAGTGTTATTGCGGATAACTAGCGCGGGTGTGGCGCGGGGGTTGCTCAGCGTATCGCGCGAGTGATGCGGTGATCTGGCGGGGGAGTGGCGGAGGCTATCGCGACGTTGCTGCGTGGGTACAGCGCAGAGCATTGCGGCGGGGTAGCGCGTGTGTGGCGCCGCGCTGGCGATGGTGGAGTGCGCCGTGTCGCGAGGGCTGGCAGGGGAGTCGTGGCGGGGCATCCAAACGATGGATGCGGGCGTAAGCGGGCCTGTGCGGCCTGCTGAGGCGATTTCGGCCATGAGGAGGGCTCCGAGTGAGGCGGAGGGGAAGACAGGGCCCCTGGGGGCCATCCAGAGGCCCTGTCTGTCTGGGGGGGCGGAGCGGTTAGTGTGCTCCGGCCTGTGGGGCGCGCTCGACTCGTCGACTGCGCTTGCCCCTGGATGGCGGGTTGGCTCAGCTGCGGCGCGGGGCGTAGGAGACCTTGGCCTCCATGTCGCCGCTGACGGCCTGCATGAGCTTGGTGCGGATTCGGCACACTCGGCGGTTGAGCGTCTCCCGGCTGACGCCGAGCTCGGCCGCTGCTTCCTCACGCGCCACACCGGGGTCACCCTCTGCGAGCTCGATGCGTGCAAGCAGCTGGACCTCGTCGCGGCGGAGGGTGCCGGAGTCGATCGCCCAGGTGAGGATCGTCACCAGATCCCGGAAGACGTCGTCGCTCTCGTCGGGGCCTGCGATCTTCTCGAGCAGCTCGTCCTCGATCGGCATCGCATCGACGCTGTGCTCGCTGCCGAACCAGACTCCGAGGTTCTTGATCGTCTCGAGACGGATGTTTCCGGAGACGGAGTGGACGCGCTCGAGCGGGTAGGTGTGAATGACCTCCCAGAGCACGCCGATCGTCGCAGTGCGGGCGTCGGCGGGGGAGTGCTGCCACAGGCTGCGCATGCTGCTGCAGCTGCTCGGCAGCCGCAGCGCGAGCGGCATGAACGACTTGAGCAGGACGCGGCCGGCGAAGGTATCGCCGGCGTGCTCGAGGGTGAGCAGCTCGAGCAAGAGCGCGTCGCGCTGTTCGGGAGCTTGCGGCTGCCGGATGAGGTTCACGGCCTCATCGCCGGTCAGCTCGCCGAGCGTTCCGAAGTGGTGAGTGGTGTGGGAGTGGAAGCTGTTCCACTCGTCGAACAGCTGGTCGGCAAGAGGTGATGTCTTCGCCCAAGCAGTCATGAGAAATGGCCCTTCGTCGTGACGTCGGTTGACGAAGGGCCACGTTCCTCAGCACCCCTGGTTCAGATCCTGGAAAGTTCCGGCCGGGCAGGAGAGTGCCCGGCCGGCGGATGCTGGCTTCGGTGGGTCTGAGTCACGATCCGGTGATGTAAACGCCAGGCCAGGGGTGGTTTCCATGTCTCGCTGTATGGGCGCAATATCCACGCAAGATTTCTTCGATCCGCGATGTCCGCGAAGGGCCGAAAACCCGGCCTATACAGATATGCCCCCGTTGGTCGGGAGGCATCAGGACTCCGCGGAAGGGACAGAAAACGTGAGCGAGAGCAGCACCGCAGACAGCGCCGACGACGCCATGTGGGAAGGATTCAAGCCCGACGCTGCACGCGCGATCCGTGCGCGCCAGGGGTTCGAGGAAGCGGTGGCGAGCACCCTCGACGCACCCTTCGACCCCTCCACGCATGGCCGCGTGGTGAAGGCGGTTGAGGAGCTCTCGGCAGCGGTGCCGGCAGCTCTGCGGGTGGCGCAGCTGCGAGTGGGAGGAGCTGCATAATGGCGCGCCGCGAGAAGACGTCGAAGCCAGCCAAGGAGACGAAGACCGTCCCGGCACAGGGGAGCAGCTGGACCCATGGTCGGCAGCTGGGCGGCAAGGTGCTGTCCGCACTCCTGTTCGCCGCGATCGCGTGTGGGCCCATCGCGCTCTTCGCCGCGGCCGCACGTCCGGCGCCCGTCGTCGCCGCAGCGCCCGAGGCGCAGGCAGCGGGGCTGAGCACGCAGCAGCAGGCTGCTGGCGGTTACGCGGAGGGCTTCGTGTCCTCGTGGCTGAGCGCGACGAAGGACGCGCCGGGCGATCTGGCTACCTACGTCGACCTGGCGGCGCTGCGGCAGCTGTCGGTCACGGCCTGGGAGTACCGCGACCTGTCCGTGGTCTCCATCACACCCGTCGACGGCTCGGACTTCGTCAACGTCGTCGTCGCGGCGAACATCAAGGAGCTGTCAGTGACGGACTCCGACGACACCAGCACGACGAGCTGGCCGCGCCGCTACTTCCAGGTGGCGATCGCGGTCAACGGAGACACGGTGCGGGCAGTCGGTCTCCCGGCCCAGATCTCCGCTCCCGTCCAGGGCGAGACAACGTCGCTGGTCTACAAGCAGACCATCGGATCCTCTGACCCGTCTGCGGAGACGGTGTCGGCGTTCCTCGGCGCGTACCTTGCCGGCTCGGGCGACCTGTCCCGATACAGCGCCCCGGACACATCCTTCGTGGCGATCTCGCCCGCCCCCTACGTGATGGTCAACGTCGAGGAGCTGCGGTCTGACCTGACGCCCACGGAGTCCCCGAGCGATGGCGACACCCTCAAGGTGCTCGCGACCGTCTCACTGCTGAGCCCGCTGGACCAGCAAGTGACCTCGACGTACACGCTCACCCTCACCGCGCGTGCCTCCCGCTGGGAGGTCAGCGCCATTGATCTTGCACCGCAAGCGGTCTCCGACAAGGGATCGACAACCCCCACGCCGACACCGTCCGGTACCGGCAACTAAGGAAGGAACACCAACCATGTTCGATTGGATCAACGGGATCACCGCTGATGCGACGACTGCTTTCCGGGCGGTCGTGTTTCTCGCAGCAGCAGTGATCTTCTTCGTCGTCGCCGCCAAGGTGCGGTTCGCCATGGCGACGACCATCATCACCGGCATCGCGTGCGGCCTGGCCATGTTCCTCGCCGCCGGTGGTGGCGAGTGGGTCATGGGCCTCATCCAGACCGAGACCGTCGACGCCATCGGAGTGACGATCCACCAGATCGCAGCTCCGGCGGACGTCCTGGTGCTCAACGAGACCACCACCGCGGCCGGCGACACGGTCTACCGGCTGGTCGCGTAAGGGGCGAACGTGGCCGATCGCGACGAAGAGAGAGAGGTTGCGCGCTTCTACACGCGCAGCCGCCGGTTCCCAAAGTTCATCGGCCGTCTCCACGACGGCACGAAGATCCCTGGGGGCCCCTACACGCTGACGCAGGGCGTCGTCCTGGCGATCGTCCTGGTCGTCGCGCTGATGACGCAGAGCGTGTGGGGGACTGGCTCTCCGATCGTCGACATTCCCGTCGCTGCCTTCGTGTCCTGGGGAGCAGCGTGGGGAGCCGGAAGGATCCCGGCCACACGCCGGAACCTGCTGAGCATCATCACTAGCGGCATGTCCGCGATGACCCGCCCCGCAGCCGGCCGCTACCGCGGAGTGACCATGCGGGTTCGCCCGCCCCACTTCGCAGGCGGCGGAACAACGATCGCCGAGCCGGTCGGAGCCACGCTCGCCCGCCCGGATAGCGAGAACACCGCACCCGCACCGGAAGCGCCCGTCGTGGCGCAGCCGGTCCTGCAGCCGCGCTCGACGCCGCTGCCGGCGCACGCACCCGCACACGCGGTCAGCGGCGTCGAGCGCCTGCTGCAGCAAGCCCGAGGAGGCAACTGACCATGAGCTACGCAGCCCTCCTCCCCATCCTCGGCGGCACGCCGATCACGGCACCCCTCAGCGGCGGTCGCGATCTGCTGCTGGCCACGCCGACCGACTGAGAAACGAGACGACGATGCAGATTCCGGCAACAGCGATGACGAGCAACCTGATGTGGACCCGCTCGGGCGTGGTCTGGGCGACGTGGCGGCTGCAGCCGCTCCCGTATGCCTACGCCACCGCGGCCGCAAAGCAGCTCGTCAAGGCGCACCACCAGGCGCTTTTCCAGGCCCACCGGGGCGAGGGGCTGCTGCTGGGGCTGTGCGCTGACCTGGACCCGGTGTCGATCGTGGAGCGGATGCTGGACGGGGTTCGCATCGACGAGTGCCCGGATTGGGCGCGCGAGGTCGAGCTGACCCTGGACGCGCTCGAGCAGATCCCGCTCGGGACGCGCGCGTTCTGGTTCTCGGTCCCGCTCGCGGCCGGTTCGATGAAGGCGCGCGCGATGTCGGCACTGCGCGCCGCCGACACCAAGCTGCGTGACACGCTGGCTCTTCCCCGTCAGCTGCCTACCGACTCCGAGATCGCCGCTGCTGCGCGGATGGCCAAGGAGATCGAGGTCCGCATCCCCGCCGCGTTCCAGCCGACCCGCGCAACGCCCGCCGAGCAGATCTGGATCGCCCTTCACTCGCAGCAGCGCGGCCTCTCCGCAGACCTCGCCGCCCCTGTCCCGCCCGCCGAGGGTACCGAGGACGGATTCGGCGCCGACGAGCTCGCGCACTTCCAGATGCCCTCCGCGATGCCGAACCCTTGGCTCGACGAGGGCGGGCAGAGTGACATCGCCCCCAAGTCCGGGCAGCAGTTCCTCCCGTTCAAGCGCCGCTACCTCAAGGTGCACAGCCCCTACGCGGACGAGACGTCGTCCTACCAGGTGGTGCAGGCCATGGTCGCCGCGCCCAAGGCCGGCTGGGTCTCGCCCGGCGTCGAGTGGATCTCACACGTCGACCAGTTCCCCCTCGACGTCGACTGGGGGATCCGTTTCACCGTCACCGGCGCCGACGAGGTCAAGCGTCGCAACAAGAAGGCCGAAACCGCCCTCGAGGAGCAGTACAAGCATCAGGAGGGCACCGCGACGATCACCGGCGGCGGATCCGATCTCGGCGAGATCGCAGAGACGCTGGCCGCGTACCACGCCTCCCTCAACCGCTCCGACAAGGAGGTCGAGGTTCAGGCGACGGTGCTGTTCGCTGTGGGGGCAGATACCGCCGATCTCGCGAAGGCCAAGGGCCGATTCGTGGCAGACGAGTACAAGCGCGCCGACTTCCTCCTCGAGGCGCCCCTGGGCGGTCAGGAGGAGCTCTGGTGGGCGATGATCCCCGGCACGCCCACCGGGCGCATCGTCCGTGAGCTCACCCAGATCACGACCGGCCGGGAGTTCGCGACCGGAGTGCCGCTTTCCAGCAACGAGCTCGGAGACGAGAAGGGCGCCCGCTTCGGCGAGAACATCAGCACCGCACGCCACACCCCGATCCTCCGCGACGCGGACGGCAGTATCCAGGCCGACACCAGCGCCAGCTTCGGCGTGGTCGCCGAGCTCGGCGCCGGCAAGAGCGTGCTGCTCAAGGGAGACATGGGCGACACGGTCGACCGCAACGGCCGCGTCGTCGCGATCGACCGCACAGAGGCCAAGGAGTACGCGGTCTTCGCGCAGAGCCTCCGGCCGGACACCACGACGATCGTCGACCTGATGACCCCGGAGTACTCGCTGGACCCGCTACGGGTGTTCGGCCCTCTCGTCGGCGCACGCATGGTGCAGTCGCTCTTCGCGGTGATGCTCGGCATCCGGGCCCGCGATTCCCGAGGCGTTGCCCTGTCCCGCCTCCTCGAGCCGGAGTACGTCGCCGCGCACGACATCACCAGCCTCGGTCGCCTGCGGGCACATCTCAAGACGATCTCCTCTGCGGAGAGCGATGAGCTGTCGGGCCTGATCAACCTGGTCGCGTCGAAGGACATCGGCGAGGTCCTCTTCAACGACGGGCTGACCGCTGTCGACCTGAAATCGCGTGCCCTGGTCTTCCTCACCCATGGGCTGTCGCTGCCGGACAAGACCGAGCTCGAGCACGCGCACCTGTTCGAGGAGATGCCTCTGGAAAAGATCTATGGCCGCGCGATGTACGCGATGCTCATGGGGATCTCCCGCGAGGTCTGCTTCATGAACCCCGGCGAGCTCGCCGGCGCCTACTTCGACGAATGCCACCACATCACCCAGTCACCCGAGGGTGAGCGCGACCTGCGCATCGGCATCCGCGATGGCCGCAAGCACCGCGCGTTCTTCGCCCTTGGCTCCCACGATCCCGCCGACTTCGGTGAGACCCAGACGCGCGGCCTGCTCAAGACCCGCTACGTGATGCGTCAGACCGACAAGGAGCTGGCGCGCCGCGCGATCGAGTGGTTGACCGGCGAGCCTGCAGACCCGGCGATGGTCCAGGTGGTCACCGAGGATCTGTCGCCGCTCGGCCCGGACGGCAAGGTCGCCCCTGAGCGGCGCGGTGAGGGCCTGGTCCGTGACCAGCGCGGCCGGATCGGAAAGTTCCGCAAGACGCTCCCCGAGCGCCCCGACCGACGCGAAGCGGTGCTGTCGACTCCGTCTCTGGTGACGCCATGATCGGGTTCTACCGGCACACCTTCGAGACCCTGGGCGGCGTGTTCTGGCGGGTCCGGTTCTGGGTGCATGATCACCCCCGGTGGAGCAAGGTCTTCGCCGTGATCCTGATCGACCTGTTCCTGGTCCTGTTCGGCAACACGTACTGGGCCTTCGCCGCTGACGGTGGCGGCTCGTCCCCGTTCATGCTCGGCGGCGACATCACCGACAGCGACGGCGTCCCCCTGACCAACTACACGGTGCTCCCGCTTGACCGCGGCGACGTGTTCACGATGGGGAAGTTCTTCATCTCCATGTGGATCGACCCGATCTGGACCGGGCATCTGGGTCTGGTGTCGTGGATGATCTGGTTCTGCAACTGGCTGCTCTCCTTCGAGTGGGTCGACATCGTCGCGGCACCGTTCGGTGCGCTGGCCGACCTCCTGCAGGACTTCCTCGGCGAGATCGCGTGGATCCCGTTCGCGCTGACGATCGCCGGCGGAGTCGCAGGCCTGGCGATCATGCTCGGCCGGCACTCCACCGGGTGGGCGGAGCTGTTCATCTCGGCGTGCTGCGCAGTGCTGGCAACCGGGCTGCTCGCCAACCCGATCGCCTCGCTCACCGCCGCCGGCGGCGCCTTCGACACCGCCCAGGAGTACGGCGGTCAGATCGCCGCCGTCGTCGTCACCGACGACATCAACAGCACGGAGCTCGACTCCGAGAACCTGCTGTCCGCTGCGGTCACATCGCAGCTGGTCGACATCTTCGTGAAGATCCCTGCGCAGACGATCGCGTTCGGCCACGCCCTCGAGGGGCAGTGCGCCACGACCTTCACCGACACGATGACCAGCTCGGCGCCTATCCAGACCGGCGGCAACGAGGTCCGCGACGCGGTCGGCGGCTGCGACGAGGAAGCGAAGACGTTCAACCAGAACCCCAACTTCGGCCAGGTGCTCACGGCCGTCACGATGACCCCCGGCGCGTTGACCCTGTTCATCCTCCCGATGGCATTCGGCGTGCTGTTCCTGGTCACGGTGCTCGGCTTCCTGATCTCCGCGATCAAGACCATGTGGAACGTCTACATCGGGATCCTCCCGGTCAACCGATACCCGCTGTGGAAGTCCCTCGCCGACACCTTCATGGGCCTGGTCGCGATCGTCTTCATGGCGGTCGTCATGGCTGCCGTCCTCAAGCTGACCGTCGCAGCAATCACCGGGCTCAGCAGCCTGGGGATCCCGCTCGTCGCGCAGATGACCTTCGCGACGCTGGTGATGATCGTGCTGCTGTTCCTGATCATCCGGGCGCGCCGGATCGCCAAGAAGACAGGCCGGTCGATCGCCGAGCAGCTCTCGCGGTACGGCATCGGCAAGGGTGGCCCGACGCAGCGCGACGGGGTCAAGACCGTCGCGGCGATGGGCGCCGTGTCGACGATCGCGGCCGCGGCTCTGCGCCGCCCTGACAACACGGTCGACGCGCGCTCCATCAACTTCGGCGCTGCGGCCGCGCAGGACATCGGCACAATGACCGCCACACGCCCGCCCGCGACGCCTATGCCGCCCTCTTCGCCATCCGGCGGCTCGTCGGGCCGTCCAGCTCTCCCGTCGCCGCAGAAGGGCTCTGGGGGCGGATCAGCGGCGGGTGCCGCCGCCAAGGCATCGAAGACGGCGGATCTGGTGTTCACGGCCGCACGAATCGGTAAGGGCGCCGCAGCTGGCGGTCTTGCCGGCGCCGCCGGCGCCGCGGCGCTCGAGGTCGGTGGCCGGGTGGCGACCAAGGGGGCATCCAAGGTGGTCTCCGCGGCCGCGTCCGCCGGTAGCAGCACGCCACGAGCTGCCGGTGACCCGAAGGTGGTTCCGATGGTCGTCGACCCGGCGCCGACGTCGACGCGCACCCCGGACGGCCCGCGCCGCATCGTCGTGGACTCTTCGGGCATGGGGCACATCGAACGGCGCCCTTCCTCCTCCGGGGTCGTCGACATCACGTCGCTGCCTCCGCGCGCCCCTCGATCCCCGCGCAGCGGTGAGATGCGTGCCCGGCTCGCGATCGCGCAGAAGTAGTCCGCATGTCCGCATCGGGAGTGCTCGAGCGCACCGCTGACGTCGCAGGCGCCGTCAGCGGTGGAGACGACGGGGACGGTGGCGGCTCGCGCAAGGTCATCCTCTGGGTGATCGCGCTCGTGCTGGTGCCGGTGGTGATCTTCGCCGGCTACACGATGTTCCTGATGATGGCGATCGCCGGCGCCTCCGGCGGCGGGTCGTCACAGTGCACAGCGGGGTCGCTGACCACCGACAAGCTCGAGGTCCAGACCACCGGAGGATCGACCCGCACCCTCGGTGCGACCGAGCTCAGCCACGCGGCCACCATCCTCTCGGTCGCTCGATCCCTGGGTGTGTCCGCGCGAGGGCAGCAGATCGCGATCATGACCGCGCTGCAGGAGTCCGGCCTGAAAATGTACGCCAACTCCTCGGTGCCCGAATCTCTCGACTATCCGCACGACGCGGTTGGCAGCGACCACGATTCGGTCAACTACTTCCAGCAGCGCGTGTCGGGCTGGGGCACTGTCGAGGAGCTCATGGACCCCGTCTACGCCGCCAAGGCGTTCTTCGGCGGCGAGGAGGGCCCTAACGGCGGATCGCCTCGAGGACTGCTCGACATCCCCGGCTGGGAGGAGATGGGGCTGGGAGAGGCTGCGCAGACCGTGCAGGTCTCCGCGTACCCGACCGCCTACGACAAGTGGGAGCCCGCCGCTCAGCAGATCATCACCGCGGTCGGCGGGTCGATCAGCTGCGACAGCAGCACCGTCGTCGGGCAGGCCGCATTCCCCCTCGCAGCCGGCTACCAGATGACCTCCGGCTACGGCCCCCGCGACATCACCGTTCCGGGTGCCTCGAGCTGGCATGTCGGAATCGACCTGCAGCGCTGGCCGAACCCGTGCGGCGACCCCGTCTACGCCGTCCTGCCCGGCACTGTGACCCTCAGCAGCTCGTTGTGGCTGTCGATCAAACACCCCGATGGGTTCGTGGTCTCCTACCTGCACATGTACAAGAGCGAGCGCCTCGTCGACGTCGGGGACACCGTCACTGCCGGCCAGCAGATCGGCGTGGTCGGGAACGTGCCGCCCAGCGGAGGATGCCACCTTCACCTGGCCGTCAACAAGAACGGGACATCCAATCAGGCCGTCGCCGCGCTGCAGGAAGCGACCGCCCTTGGCGCACCGTCGCAGTACGCCGGCTATGTGAACCCCGAAGAGTTCCTCCGCCTGTACGGCATCGAGATCTGCCCCACAGACGGCACCTGCCGGCGCCTCTAACCCCCTGGAAACCCGCGCGATAACTGGGATCGCGTCCCTCCTGACGCCCTGGAAACCGGCCTGTAGGCTGGGGTCAGCCCCGGCCCGAAACGGGGTCGAAGCTTCCCCCATTCAGACGGTGACTCGTGCCCTCAACAGATGTCAGCGCCACTGGTGACGCCGACCGACCCGCAGGGTCAGTCTCGGCCACCGGCTACCGCTCGATCGCGTACTTCCTGCCGGTTGCCCTGCACTCGCGGCTCAAGGCTGCGTGGTGGGCGACGAGAGACGAACCGGAGGGCGCGCCGGCGTTGGCCGGTCTCGTCGAGGTCGCGATCGGCCACGAGGCCGACCGTCTCGAGCAGCTCTACAACGAGGGCGTCCCGTTCCAGGCCGCGCCTACCCGCGCCCAGGGGGTCAACCCCAAGGGGGCAGCCGGGTACCGCCACCAAACCTACTACCTGCCGGTTGCCCTGCATGCGCGGCTCAAGGCCGCGTGGTGGGCGACGAAGGATAAGCCGGAGGGGGCCCCGGCGTTGGCCGGTCTCGTAGAGGTCGCCTTCGAGCGCGAAGCGAGCCATCTCGAGCAGCTCTACAACGAGGGCGTCCCGTTCCCGCCGGCGCCAGCCAAGGCACGGGGCATCAGCCGTGCTGCAGCGCAACGCCAAGGCGAGTGGCTCCGCGGCGAATGGGAGCGCCGGCGGCAGGCGCAGACCCCGCCCGACGCCACCGACGACTGACCTCACCCCGGCGAGCTCCGGGGTGTTGCAGGGAGTGTGCGCCGCAGTATGCCGCCGATATGCGCCGCGATATTGCGCCATACCTGCGCGGGGGTGGCTGCTGGAAATATTTCCCAGGGGGAGGGGGTCAAGCTCGATTCGACAACCGTGCCTGCGGCAGAACGCCGATCGGGCTTGATCCTATCACCCGTGTCAAGCGCGGGTGTGGCGGAGGTATTGCGCTGATGTGCGCCGCGATGAGGCGCAATACCTGTTTCCAGTCACCCTCTCGATGTCCTCGGGCTCACTCTGGCGCGGGGGACATCACGAGTGCGTCAGGCATGCGGAGAATCCGCGATGTCCGCGAAGGAGTCGATCGTCGGCCTATACCTCGCAAGAGGGTCGTGAAGTACTCGGCCCGCTCAGGAGGTCCGAATGGCAACTCGTGTGGCATCGCGTCCGCCGGCACGACCGCCCGCACCGGCGGCGGTGGCGTTGGGCGTTCTTCCCCGGCGTCAGCTGACCGGGATCATCCCGGCGCTGCTGTGCATTGCTCTCGCGACGGCGGTCACAGGACTCAACGCGGTGCGGCCGTTCACCGACCTGATCCCGGTGGTATGGATCGTGGCGGTGCTGCTCGCTGCCGGCGCGACCGCATCGGGAGTGCGAGCCTTCCAGCGGCAAGGGCGAATGGATCCGGCCATTGAGGCGGTGCTTCCCCATCTCGGCGCCGCCCAGCCGACCCGCGCGCTCGTGGAGCCGGTCAAGTGGACCAAGGGATGGGTGGGGCTTCCCGCGCGAATCAAGATCCGGTACGCCTCGCACGTCGTCGATGACGATCCGCGCTTCGTCGAACAGATCATCGCCGGCCTCACCCGGCGGCTGGGCGCGGAGTACCGGGTACGGAAACACAACTCGAGGCGATGCATCCTCGTCGTCGAGCTCGCACCCGCGAGCGACCCGGTCTCCCGCGAACAACAGCGCGCGATCGAGGTCGTCAAGCTGGTCATCGACCCGAGCGCGAATGTCACGGTGAAGAGCGCCGAGGACGGATCGGTCTCGAAGATCGAGATCAAGCACAACGTGGGTCCGAAGATGGCGATCGCCGCCCGGCGTTCCCAGGTCGAGAAGGTGGTCTCCTCGATGCTCCCCGGCCGGTGGCGGGCGCACTGGGATCTCGAAGGCGACAAGATCACGTTCGAGGTCCGCCCGACGATGCCCGACATGGTCCTGCACGAAGTGGAGCCCGCGGCCGCGCTCACCCATGCCGCCTACAAGGCGTTCAGGATCCCGATCGGTCCCGACGAGGACGGCCAGATCCAGTCGTGGCATCCGGCGGTCTCCCCGCACTGCCTGGTCATCGGTGGCACCGGATCGGGAAAGACCAGCTTCCAGCACACGGTGCTCACCCACCTGGCGCACGCGCACTGGCGGGTGTGGGTGCTCGATGGGAAGCGGATCGAGTTCGCCGGGTTCCGGGACTGGCCCAACGTCGAGCTCGTCGGCGCGCGCGTGGAGCACCAGGTGCGGATGCTGCATGCCGCGCACGAGCTCATGGAGGAGCGGTACTCGCAGCTCGAGAACGGCACGGCCCGCCTCGAGGACTTCGACCCGCTCGCGCTGATCATCGACGAGTACGCGACGTTCAAGGCGCGCGTGCAGCGGTGGTACAAGACGGTCAAGCCCAAGGGCGCGCCAGCGCAGGCTCCCGTCCTCGATCTGCTCTCCGACCTCGCCCGCCTGGCGCGATCCGCGAAGATCCACATCCTGCTGGGCCTGCAGCGTCCCGACGTCGAGTTCCTCGGCGGTGAGATGCGAGACAACTTCGGTGCCCGCGTCAGCTTCGGCCGTCTCTCTCCGCAGGGCGCCAACATGATGTGGGACAGCTTCGCGGTCGGTGTCGCGATCCCCCGCAACAAGCGCGGCCGTGGCGTCACCCTGAACGCCGAGTCCCTCCCCGTTGAGATCCAGGCGTTCTACACGCCGGACCCGGCGAAGCTCGACTCCACCGACAAGGGCGACTGGGATCACCTGGCGGCGCTGCGCCCCGAGGTCGCGGACTACGAGCGGATGATGGTGCGCGACCCGGAACCGGAGCTCACCGACGATGGCGAGGGCGAGGAGATCGAGCCCGACTACTTCCAGTGGGCTTCGGCCGAGATCGTCCCGTGGGATCCCGCGGCCGCGTCGACGAGCAAGCAGGAACCCCTCCGCCCCGCGAACGTCACCCCGCTGGACCCGCGCGAGCGAGTCAGGTTCGTCCCCGATGTCGACGACGAGACACCTGACGTCGACGCGGCCGCGGACGGCGATGGGTACGGCGAATCGCTCGAGGGGCCCGCGGTGGAGCTCGAGGTCGGAGATCTCCTGCTCGTCGACGCGGCCTTGGGCCTGTGGGGCGTGGTCGAGGGCGTGGAGCCCGATGTTGTCGACGACGAGTACCTCGCGATCGAGTACCGCGACCTCGACAACGGCGAGGACGGGTTGCTGACGGTCTTCGACAACTCGGTGGTCAACTACCGCCGACCCGAGGCTGCGTGATCGTGGCCGTCATGACGTTGCGGGCCACCTGGCCCCGAGAGAAGGGATGAGCCGGATGTCGAACCAGAGCGTTTCGGAAGACGACTGGATCTCGCTGCTGCTGATCGCCGTGCTCGTCCTGGCTAGCGGTGCCGTGTCGCTGGGGATGTTCCTCGATCCGCTGCGCGCGTGGATGCTGCAGTACCACTTGCTCGAGCAGGGCGATGCCGTGGCGATCGCGGTCGTCGACGGCGTTGGGCTCGGATGGGGGCAGATCCTCGTCATTCTCGCGATCCTGATCGGTGCGATCGCGCTCATCGTGTGGCTCAAGCGCCGCGCGGCTGCCCGTGTCTGAGCTGTCCGCCATGCTCAGCAAACGAGACCCAGAAAGGAGGAGAGATCACCCATGACAACCACACTGACGAACGGCGACAAGACGATCACGCTGTTCACGAAGCCATCGTGCGTGCAGTGCAGCGCGACGTATCGCGCACTGGATGCGAAGGGCATCGAGTACGACGTCGTCGACCTCAGCGAGGACGCCGCGGCGCTCGAGCAGGTCAAGTCGCTCGGCTATCTGCAGGCGCCGGTCGTCATCACGGATGAGGATCACTGGTCGGGCTTCCGTCCCGACAAGATCGACGAGCTCGCGCAGCGGCTCGCGTGACTGACAGCAGAGGCCCCGCTGGCAGCTTTTCGCCGGCGGGGCCTCTGCTCTGCTCGTCGGAGTGGGACATCATCTGTGCGGCATGTGCGCCGCTGCCCACCGCTGCAGCAGCTCCTCCCGTAGAGGCCTGTTCAGCTCGAGCATCCGCCGTACTCCGGCCGGCGCTGCATCCGTCGGCGTGCCGGCGTCGAGCGTGCGCAGCCCGAGATGCTCGCAGGCCCATGCTGCGAGCTCGTCGAGCTCCACGGTGACGGTGGCGGTGACGTCGACGCGCTGCTGCCACTGAACCTTGTAGGCGGGCATCGGACGCTCAATCAGGGTTGCGGAAGAAGTCGATCACGAGCGCGATGGTGAGGGGGACGAGGATCACCGCTACGGCCGTGATGATGATGCGATCGAGGATCGGCGCGGCTAGGATCCCGAGCCACCCGGCGAGGACCGCGGCCGCGATGTACAGCAGCGCGATCGCGAGCCGCCGGAGCCGACGAGTTGTGGGCTCCGGGATCGTGCGGGGACGGGCGGCGATGGTCATGAGCTCGCTCCGCTCTGGCCGGCACGGTGCTCGCGGATGTGCGTGTAGGGGACGGTGCCGCGGTGGCCGTAGGCGTCGACGATCGTGACGCTCTTCGGGTTGGTGCG
>JAFDWP010000179.1 GCA_018268435.1 Actinomycetota bacterium | reverse complement strand
GTCTCCGGACGGTGGACGTCGATGAAGAACCCGCCGACGATGCCGCCCACCCCGATGCCGAGGTTGACGAGGGCGAAGTTCACGCCGAAGTACTGCTGGCGGAGATCTCCGTCGACGATCGCCGCGATCACCGAGTTGAACCCCGGCCAGGAGACGCCGAAGTTCACGCCGATCAGCACGAGGGCGACGGCGGCCACGCCCGGCGTCGTCGCGAACGCCAGCAGTGCGCAGCCCGCCATCATCGCAGTGAGCCCGGCGAGCAGCACGCGCCGGGCGCCGTACCGGTCGATGAGGGTGCCTCCGGGGGCGGTGACGAGCAGCCCCGTCACGGCGATGACGCTCATCAGCGCCCCGGAGACGCCGAGATCGAACCCGCGCACCTCGTGCAGGTAGATGATCGTGAAGGGCAGGGTCAGCCCTCGCCCGAGCGTCTGGAGCGCCACGGTCGACAGCAGCCACCGCCCCGGGATGGGCAGTGCTGTCCAGAACGCTCGCATGCCGGTCACCGGTCAAGTCTGGCGCAGGCCACGGACATCACCGAGCCCCGCCGCTGCCGGCGTGGCATCCGGCGCCGGACGACGCGCAGAACGCTCAGCGGACCATGGAGCCGACGTGCGCCAGCGCCTGGGCGAGATCCCCGATGAGGTCCTCCGGATCCTCCAGACCGATCGAGAGCCGCACGATGTCCGCACCGGGACGCGCCTCGGCCGCCACCGGCCGGTGCGTGAGCGCCGCCGGGTGCTGCACGAGGGAGTCGACGCCGCCGAGGGACACGGCGTGCGTGAACAGCCGCACCGACCCCGTGAGTGCCTCCGCCGCCGAGTAGCCGTCCCGGAGCCGCACCGCGATCATCGCCCCGCCGCCGCGCATCTGCCGCGGGATGAGTCCGCGCTCGTCGCCGATCCCGGGGTAGAACACCTCGGCGACGGCCGGGTGCTCGGCCAGCCACGCCACGACGCGCTCCGCGGAGCGCTGCTGCCGCTCCATCCGCACCGGCAGCGTCGCGAGGCCGCGGTGCAGCAGGTAGGCGCCGAGCGGGTGCAGCAGCGCCCCCGTGATGGCCCGCACGCGCCGCAGCGCCTGTGCGGTCTGCTCGGAGCAGGCGATGACGCCCGCGATGACGTCGCCGTGGCCGCCGATGTACTTGGTCGCACTGTGCAGCGACATCGCGGCCCCGAGATCCAGCGGGTTCTGCAGCAGCGGCGTGGCGAACGTGTTGTCGACGACCACGGGCACATCGCCCGCCTGCGCCACCACCGCGGCGATGTCCACCAGGTCCAGTGTCGGGTTCCCCGGTGTCTCGATGACGACCAGGCCGGTATCGGGACGCAGGTGCGACCGCACCTCGCCTTCGGCGCAGAAGGTCGTCTCCGCACCCAGCAGCCCCGAGTCGAGCAGGTGATCGGTGCCGCCGTACAGCGGGCGCACCGCGACGATGTGATGCTTGCCCGCCGCCGTGGTGTGGGACAGGACCGCCGCCGTCATCGCCGCCATGCCGCTGGAGAAGGCCACCGCCGACTCCGCGTGCTCGAGCTCGGCCAGCCCCTCCTCGAAGCGGGCGACCGTCGGGTTCCACAGCCGCGCGTACACGTTGCCGCCGTCGGGCAGCGGGTGCCCGCCGTTCGCCATCGACTCGTAGGAGTCGCCACCGTGCACGATGTCGGGCAGCGGGTTCGTCGAGGAGAGATCGATCGGCGCCGCGTGCACCCCCAGGGCGGCGAGATCGGCCCGGCCCGCGTGCACCGCCACGGTCTCGGGATGCAGGGGGCGCTCGCGCAGGGAATCATCGTCGATCATCCCCTCAGGATCCCTCCGGACACAGTCAACTGCCAGATACCCTGCTGACATTCGCCGATCGACGTGTCATTCTTGCGCTATCAGCAACATCCCGTCGTGCAGAGGAGCGGATCTTGACCTCGGGACAGCAGACTGTCGACGCCCTCGACCTGCGCATCCTCGCCGCCCTATCGGAACGACCGGATGCGCCGATCAAGGAGCTGGCGTCCGCGCTCGGGATCCCCGCGTCCACCTGCGCCTTCCGGCTGCGCTCGCTGCGGGCGCGCGGCGTGATCCTCGGCATGCGGCTGCTCGTGGATCCGGCGGCGCTCGGCCGCCCTGTGCAGGCCGTGATCCGGGTGCGCCTCGGCAACCACAGCAAGGCCGGCGTGGAGGCGCTGTTCGACGCGCTCGCCGCCACCGAAGGCGTGCTGCAGGTGTTCCACATCGCCGGCGCCGACGACTTCCTGGTGCATGTCGCGGTGGCCGATGCCGCGGCGCTCCGCGACATCGTGCTGGAGCGCATCACCGTGCACGACGTCGTTCGCGCCACGGAGACGCAGCTCGTGTTCGAGCGGCGCGAGGGCACCGGGGTCACCGCGCCGCGCTGATCGCCACGGGACTCCGACGCGCGGGGACCCGCTACTGGTCGTGCCGGTTGTACTTGCCCTGTCGCTCATGCGTCGAGTGCAACGGCGGCTCCGTGCCGTCGCCGTGCTCGGCGTCCGCGTACGCACCCTCATCGTCCGGGTCCGGCCCCCCGCTCTCGGTGCGGGTGTACTGACCGTGCACCGTGCGCTCGGGCTGGGGCTCGCCGTCGATCTCCGTGTAGGTGCCTTCGAGTCCGTCCCGCGGATCTCCGGCCGTCTTCGGGCTCTCGTCCATCGCTATTCCTCCCATCGGGAGATGCGCATCTCTCCTCTCCAGGGTACGTCTGCTCCGCCGCCGGATCCAGGTCTGCAGGACCCGAACGCGCGCTCAGAGCGTGTGTCGTGCCGCGCGGAAGCCGTCGACGGCGAGCACGACCAGCGCGACACCCAGCAGTGTGTAGACGAGCGGATCCCAGGGTTGCAGACGCGACCCCAGCAGCAACGCCACGACGAACAGCAGCACCGGCTCGACGTAGCTCAGCAGCCCGAACAGCGGGAGCCCGAGCAGGCGCGACGCACCCAGGTACGCCATCATCGCGAGTGCGCCCGCAAAGCCCGCGGCGATCACAGTCGACTGGCCGAGCGGCGTGCTCGCCCCCGGCATCACCAGCACGAAGGTCACGGCCAGCGGGATCAGGAGCAGGGTCTCCGCGCCGAAGGTGGCCGACAGGTCGAGTCCCGCGTGCCGGCGCACCGTGAAGTACACCGCGTACACGACGCAGATCCCCAGCGCGATCCAGGACAGCGCCCCCTCGATGACGATCTTCGCCACGATGGCGATCACCGCAAGCGCGACCGCGACCCACTGCCCGCGGCTGACATGCTCGCGGAACAGCAGCCGCCCCACCAGCACGAGCGCGATCGGCAGCAGCAGATAACCCAGCGAGGCGTCCAGGCCGTACCCATGCACGGGTGCCCAGGCGAAGACCCACATCTGGAATCCGATCATGGCGCTCATCCCGATGAGCACCGGCGGCCGCCACCACGCCGCGGTGAGCGCCCGCCAGAACTGCACGAACGCGGCCCGCCCCGCCGCCGTCGCGAGGGCGAGGGTGTAGCAGCCCGCGGTCACGATCATCCGCCACCCGAACTGGGCCTCGGCCGAGGCGTCCACCACGCCGTACAGGTAGAAGATCGTCCCGAAGAGCGCGCTCGCGCCCAGCGAGGCGGCGACACCACGGGCACTCCGCGACGCCGGTGTGCGCATGTCCATCACCGAGAACAGTATCGACCTCGCTCGGGCATGGCGACTGTACAACCGCTCGCACCTTCGGCACTCTGGGAAGTGTCCGGGAGCGATGCCGCCTCCGGGCCGGGCCGCACGCACGTCGCGTCGCACGCACGTCGCGTCGCACTTCGCAGAGAGGGCAACCGCATGACAGCCGCTGACGACGCCTCAGCCGGAACCGCCCTCCCCCCGGATTCGCCCCCGCGCGCCACTCCGCGCTGGCCGCGTGCCGTCGGTGCGTACCTGCGGCGGAACCCGTTCAGCGCCACCGTCGCCGCGCTCCTGGTCGTCACGGGTGTCGCCACGGGGACGTTCTGGGGCGAGTTCCCAGACCAGTTCGCCGCGGGGGCGAGCACGACGGTGGAGCAGGCCTACTGGTGGACGCCGGTCACGGCGCTGCTGTACGTCGACTCGCTCGTCGGCGGCATCCTCGCCATCGCCCTCGCCCTGACCGCGGGCGCCTACGCCGAGCGCAAGCTGGGCACGCTGCGCGCCGTCTGGGTCTTCTTCCTGACCGGGGTGCTCGGCATCCTGCTCGGCCTCGGCATCCAGGTCATGCTGCTGACCTGGGGCTCGCAGTGGGGTGTGCTGACCAGTTACGACCTCGTGGCCGACCCCACCATCGGGACGGTCGGCATGCTGATGGCCGCCACGGCCTTCGCCCCTGCTCTCTGGCAGCGCCGCATCCGGGTCATCGGGTTCACGCTGCTCGTGATGTTCGCCCTGTACGCCGCCGACAGCGACAGCATGTTCCGCCTGCTCTCCGGCCTGCTGGGTCTCGTGCTGGGCTCCGTGCTGGCCCGGGACGCGGTGCGCGGATCCTGGCACCGCAGCTCCTACCGTGAGGTGCGCACCATCGTGGCGGCCATGGTCGCGGCGACGGGGCTCGGCCCGTTCATCGTGCTCATCTCCGGCTCCTGGAGCGCTCCGCTCGGACTCGTCATCTCGGGCTTCTCGCCGACCGAGGCCACCCCGATGCCGGCCTCGTGCATCGAGAACTTCACCGAGGACTGCGTGCGCCAGGCGGACGCGATCCTGAACTCCGGCCCCGGCCCGTTCCTGGTCAGCCTCGTGCCCCTGCTGCTCACGCTCGTCGCCGCCTGGGGCCTGCTCACCGGACGCCGAGCCGCCTGGATCATGGCGCTCATCGTCAACGCCGCGATCGCCGTGCTGACGGCGACGTCCGTCGGCATCAACGACCTGCTCGACGACAAGGCACGCGGCAACCTGCTGGTCGAGGACGGCATCGCCATGGTCCTCGCGGTGGTCGTGCCGATCGCGGTGATCGTGCTGCTGCTCTTCACCCGCCGCCGCTTCCAGGTGACCGCACCACGCGCCGCGCTCCGGCGCTTCGCGATCACCGTCATCGGCGCCCTCGTCATCTTCGCGGGCATCTACCTCGTCATCGGCCTCATCGACGGCGACAACTATCTCAACGGCCAACCGGGACTGGGCGAGCTGCTCGCCGATCTGCTGCGCCCGTTCGTCTCCAGCGGGCTGCTGCCGGACATCGCCGATGCGGGCATCCCCGTCGACGGCGCGGCGCTCTTCGTCTACCAGTGGATCGGTGTGCCGTTCTGGATCGTCTTCATCGTCGCGGCGATCCGGCTCTTCCGCGCCACGCAGGTCGGCAGCCACGTCATGGAGGAGGCGCAGTTCCGGGATCTGCTCCGCGCGGGCGGGGGCGGCACGCTCGGCTTCATGGGCACCTGGGCCGGCAACACGCACTGGTTCACCCCGGACGGACGGGGGGCGGTGGCGTACCGCGTCATCAACAAGGTCGCGTTGACGATGTCGGATCCGGTGTGCGCGCCCGGCGCCGAGCGGGAGACGGTCGAGGGGTTCATCGCCTACTGCGAGGCGCAGGGCTGGTCGGCCTGCTTCTACAGCTTCCACGAGCGCTACCTGCCGATCTTCCAGTCCTTCGGCTGGCAGTACATGTCCGTCGGCGAGGAGACGGTGATCGACCTCACCAGCTTCGAGCTCACCGGGAAGGCGTGGCAGAAGGTGCGGCAGCCGCTGAACCGCGGCGAACGCGAGGGCATCACGACCCTGTGGTCGGCCTGGCACGATCTGCCTCCGCACTACTCCCGCGAGATCCTGGCGGTCAGCGAGGAGTGGGTGGCCCACAAGAAGCTCCCCGAGATGGGGTTCACCCTCGGCGGCATGGAGGAGCTCAGGGACTCGGACGTCGGCATCTACCTCGCGATCAACAAGGCCGGCACGATCGAGGCGACCACGAGCTGGCTCCCGAGCTGGACCGACGGCAGGATCACGGGCTGGACCATCGACTTCATGCGCCGCAGCGACGGCGCCATGCCCGGCATCATGGAGTTCATCATCGCGTCTGCCGCGCTGCACATGAAGGAGCAGGGAGCCGAGGTGCTGAGCCTGTCCGGAGCACCGCTGGCCACCAAGCCCGGCGAGGCTCCCAGCGACCCCGGCGTGATGGACCGGCTGCTCGGCTGGCTCGGCGAGATGCTGGAGCCCGCCTACGGGTTCACCTCGCTGTTCCGCTTCAAGAGCAAGTTCAATCCGCGCTACGAGACCATCTACATGGCGTATGCGGATCCGGCCCAGCTCGCGACGATCGGCATGGCCATCGGCAGCGCCTACCTTCCCGAGGCCACGCCGAAGGAGTATCTGGCGCTCATGCAGACGATCACGAATCGCGGTGGTGAGCACTGAGGATCCGGCCCTCCACGCCACGCCGATGACCGCGTTTTGCGGCCAATGTATGGAACTCTCAGAAACCGTCCGTATTATTACAGAGTTGTAACACCACGCCGTTCCCGAAAACGGCGTCGTCACACCCTCCGCTGCCCGAGGAGCACATCATCAGTTTGCGAGCCCCCGAGACCGAGCTCCCCCCTGCCCATTCCGCAGGAACCCCGTTCGCGACCGCCGCATCCGGCGCGCCCCGCTCACGACGGGAGCTGAGGGAACAGGCCGCCGCCCTGGCCGCTGCCGATGCCGGCACGGCGACGCCCGCCGCGGTCCCCCCACAGGCACCGGTCGCCCCGCAGCACACGGCAGCCCCGCAGCACACGGCAGCCCCGCAGGCACCCGCCGCCGCCGCAGCGCCCGTCGTATCGCAGGCCGGCGCCGCAGCGCGCGCCACCGATCCCACCGCACCGCAGTCGCACATCCCCGCGCCGCCGCAGGCGTCCCAGCGGCCGACGCGCTCCGCAGCCCCCGAGCAGCTGCCCACGCACGTCGTCCCCGCCGGAACCCGGCCGCGCCGCGGCGCCAAGGCCTTCAGCCGCAGCACCGGTGCCGCCCTGGCGATCTCCGCCCTGGTCGTCGGCACCGCGCTGCCCGCGATCGGCATGGTCCGCGCGAGCGACGCCAAGGCCGCGAACAGCGCCTCCGCCGACATCCGCGCGCAGTCGTTCACGACCGCCGAGGGCGTGCTGCCCGATGTCCAGGTGCACGGCACCTTCACGGCGACGACGCCGACCGAGCTCAGCGCGATGCAGGCGGCGACGGCGGCAGCCGAGCGCTCCGGCGTCGCATCCATCGCCAAGCCGGGCGAGGTCATCTACCCGATGGCCGCCGGCTCCTACACCCTCACCGACGGCTTCGGCGCCCCGCGCACCGGGCGCAGCCACATGGGCCAGGACTTCGCGGCCGGCATCGGCACGCCCATCTACGCGGCCGCCGACGGCTGCGTCACCCTCTCCTCGGAGAGCTACCAGGGCTACGGGGTCACCGTCGAGATCGCGCACCCCGCCCTCAGCGGCGCCAACGCGGTGTCGACGCTGTACGGGCACATGGAGTACGGCACCCGCGCCGTGCAGACCGGCGAGTGCGTCACCGCGGGCCAGTTCCTGGGCCGTGTCGGCGACACGGGCTGGACCGTCGGATCCTGCCTGCACTTCGAGGTGCACATCAACGACAACGCGATCGACCCGCTCGCGTGGCTGGAGTCGAACGTCTTCTGATCCGGACGACGTGATGACGAGACCCCCGCTGCGACGGGGGTCTCGTCATGTCCGCGGCCGTGCGGAATCCCGCGCGATCGACCCGCGCTCCGCCTCGCTCAGGATGCTCGCGAGCATGCCGCTGAAGATGATGCCGTGGAAGGGCAGCAGCGCCGCCCAGTAGAGCCGCCCCGCCAGCCCCTTGGGGAAGAACACCGCGCGCTGGCGGTACACGCTGCCGACGCCGTCCGGGCGGACGCCGAGCTCGAGCCAGCCCCGACCCGGCATCCGCATCTCGGCACGCAACCGCAGCCCGCGGCCTCGGTCGATCGATTCGACGCGCCATACGTCGACCACGTCGCCCGTGTTCAGCCGCGACGGATGCCGGCGCCCGCGCCTCATGCCGACGCCGCCGGTGAGCCGGTCGATCCAGCCCCGCGCCGCCCAGGCGAGCGGCGCCGAATGCCAGCCGCTCTCCCCGCCGATCGACTCGATCACCTGCCAGACCGCGTCCGGGGACGCGGGGCTGTGCTGCTCGCGCTCATCGGTGAAGACCCGGTGCCCGGCCCATTCCGGGTCACTCGGGATCGGGTCGCTCGGGATCCCCGGGACGGTCGCGTTCTGCCAGCTCGTCTCCACCTCCCCCGCGCGCTCCCGGCGCAGCGCCAGGCGGACCGCGACCCGGTACGGGAGCAGACCCCCGTCGGGCGGCGGGATGTACCGATCGATGTCGTGCTCGCGAGCGACGCAGTCGTTCTGCAGCGACGCGATGATCGGCACCGCGAGGGCCCGCGGCACGGGCGTGACCAGATGCACCCACTGCGAGGCCAGCCAGGGTGTGAACACCGGCAGGGACGCGATCGGGCGCTGCGGCAGCCCGGCCTCGACGGCGTAGCCGTTCATCATCTGCCCGTAGCGCAGCACATCGGGTCCGCCGATGTCGAAGGTGCGGTTGAGGTCGCCCGGAAGCGATCCGGCCTGCACGAGATAGCGCAGCACGTCGCGCACGGCGATGGGCTGCACCCGGTTGCGCACCCACCGCGGGGCGGGCATGTACGGGAGCACCTCGGTGAGATGGCGGATCATCTCGAACGAGGCGGATCCGGATCCGATCACGATGCCGGCCTGGAGCACGATCGAGGGCACAGAACCGTCCAGGAAGGTCCGCCCGACCGCGGCGCGAGAGGCCAGGTGCTCGGACAGCCGCCCCTCGCGCGGGTGCAGACCACCGAGGTAGACGAGGCGGCGCACACCGGCGTCGGCCGCGGCCTGCGCGAAGATCTCGGCCTGCTCGCGTTCCGCGCGGGCGAACCCGCGCCCCGCGCTCATCGAGTGCACGAGGTAGTACGCGATGGCGACGCCGTCCATCGCCGCGCGGACGCCCCGGCGATCGGCGAGATCGGCCTCCGCGATGCGCACGCGATCGCGCCAGGGCACATCGGTGAGCTTCCACGGCGAGCGCACCAGACATGTGACCTCGTAGCCCGCGTCCAGCAGCGAGGGGACGAGCCGCCCCCCGATGTACCCGGTGGCGCCGGTGACGAGCACACGTGTCATGCGAGCACCCTTCGCGCGAAAGTACCTAACTAGGTTAACGATACGCCGCGGGGACCGCGAGCGCATCGATCCGGATCCGCTCCTGCGCGCGATTCGTGGGGGAAACGCGCTCATGCGCGCGAGATCCGAGTGTTCCCGCGCGTGTTGTTGTCCGTCTCCCGCCGCCGTGGTTGCATCGGGATCCATGACTGACGAAAAGACGCATCGCCATGTGCACACCGACGCTCCGGAGCCCCGGTGGTGCTCCTGCGCCGTTCCCGATGAGATCGAGCAGAGCCGCCGATCCGGATTCAACCGTCGTGGTTTCCTCACCGGCGTCACCGCGGCGAGCGCACTCGCCGCTGCCGGCTGGGTGGCGACCCCCGAGAAGGCGTCGGCCGCGGCCGGCGGCGTGGGCAAGTCGGTGACGATCACGATCATGGGCACATCCGATATCCATTCGCACGCGCTGAACTGGGACTACTACACGGACGCGGCCTACAGCGACAAGGCTGGAAACGTCGTCGGCCTCTCACGGGTGTCCAGCGTCGTGAACCAGATCCGCGCCGACCGCGGACGGGACCGCACCCTGCTGTTCGACGCCGGGGACACAATCCAGGGCACTCCCCTGGGCTTCTACTACGCGACGGTCGAGCCCATCACCACGACCGGGGCGATGCACCCGATGGCCGTCCAGATGAACGCGCTCGGCTATGACGCCGTCGCGCTGGGCAACCACGAGTTCAACTACGGGCTCGACTTCCTGGGCACCTGGATCTCGCAGATGAAGGCTCCCGTGCTCGGCGCGAACGCCGTGCACGCCGGAACCACTGTGCCGGCCTACACGCCGTACACGATCAAGACCATGAACCTGAAGGGCTACAAGCCGATCCGGGTCGGCGTGCTCGGGCTCACCAATCCCGGGGTCGTCATCTGGGACAAGGCCAACGTGAGCGGAAAGCTCGAGGTGCTCGACATCGTCGAGACCGCGAAGCGCTGGGTGCCGGTGATCCGGGATCAGGGCGTCGACCTGCTCGTGGTGAGCGTGCACTCCGGTGACAGCGGCACGTCCTCCTACGGGCCGGACCTTCCCATCGAGAACGCCGCGGGAATCCTCGCGGAGCAGGTGCCCGGGATCGACGCGATCCTGTTCGGCCACGCCCACAAGGACATTCCTCAGCGGTTCGTGACGAATGCGCAGACCGGGCAGCAGGTCGTGCTGAGCGAGCCGATGTGCTGGGGGCAGCGCCTGAGCGTGTTCGACATCGAACTCCAGCAGGTCAAGGGCAAGTGGACGGTGGTCTCCCGCACCGCGACGAACCTCAACACGAACACCGTGCAGGACGATCCCGCCATGGTCGCCCTCGTGAAGTCGCAGCACGACGCGGTGGTCGCCTACGTGAACAAGCCGGTGGCGAACTCGACGGAGGAGCTCTCGGCCGCCGAGTCGTGCTGGAAGGACACCGCGATCCTGGACTACGTCAACGCCGTGCAGGTCGACACCGTGACGCGGGCGATCGCCGGCACGCCGGAGGCGGCGTTGCCGATCGTGTCGATCGCGGCCCCGTTCAACCGCCAGGCGACGTTCCCCGCGGGCGAGGTGACGATCCGCGACGTCGCGGGCCTGTACATCTACGACAACACGCTGATGGCGTCGGTGCTGACGGGGGCGCAGATCAAGGACTACCTGGAGTACTCGGCGAAGTACTTCCAGCAGGTGGCGCCGGGGGCGCCGATCGATCCGGCGAGCTGGACCAACGCGCTGGGCACACCCGACTACAACTACGACCAGTTCTCGGGCGTCGCCTACGACGTCGACATCTCCCAGCCGCAGGGATCCCGGATCCAGAACCTGTCCTGGGCGGGCGCGCCGGTGACGGCGGATCAGAAGTTCGTGGTCGCCGTGAACAACTACCGCCAGTCGGGCGGCGGCGGGTTCCCGCACATCGCCACTGCGCCGGTCGTGTACAACGCGCAGGTCGCGATCCGTGAGGCGATCGTGGCCTACGCCTCGGCCGCGGGGACGATCGACCCGGCCGACTTCCACGTCGTGAACTGGCAGCTCACTCGCGCCGGCGTCCCGGTCTTCTGAGCGGCACGATGCCCCTCCGCCGATCCGCGCGGAGGGGCATCGTCGCGCTCACTTCACGGTCGGCGGCGCCGGGATCGCGTAACCGGAGGGCGCGACGTTCGCGTCCAGCGACTTCTTCCACGCGCCCGACGAGATGTACTCCTTGAGCGCATCCCGCACCTGGTCGATCCGGGCATCGCCCTTCTTCAGCCCGATCCCGTAGTCCTCGTCGGTGAATCCCTTGCCGATCACGCGCAGCACGCCCTTGTACTCCGGCAGAGAGGCGAACCCGGCCAGGATCAGGTCGTCGGTCGACACCGCGTCGACCGTGCCGGCGGCGAGATCGCGCACGCACTCCGACCAGGACGGCACCTTCACGACCGTGATCGTGCCGCGATAGTGCGTGGTGAGATAGTCGATCGACGTCGTGCCGGCCGCCGCGCACACCTTCTTGCCGTCCAGCGTCTCGGGCCCCGTGATCGTGTCGTCGTTGCGGCGGATGAGCAGGTCCTGATGAGCGACGAAGTACGGCCCGGCGAAGGCGACCTCCTTCTCCCGCTCGGGGGTGATCGAGAACGTCGAGACGACGAGGTCGACCTTGCCCGAGGTCAGCGCGCTGACCCGCTCGTCCTGGTCGATGCGCTGCCAGGTGATGTTCTTCGTGGGCACGCCGAGCTTGCCCGCCACATAGTTGGCGGTGTCGATGTCGAACCCCGCATAGCCCGAGTCCGTCTTGAGGCTGACGCCGGGCAGATCGTCGGCGATGCCGATCGTGAGCGTCGCGGATCCGGTCGCGTTGTTGTCCCCCGTGCTGGTCGGCGGCGTCGAGGAGCAGCCGGCGAGGAGCACGCTCGCCGCCACGAGGGAGAGCCCGACCGCAGTGAGACGGCGCATGTCATCGTCCCCCTTCGCTCTTCGGGTCGGGATGCTCGGGCGGGTTCTTGTCGGGCTCGTCGAGGTTGTCCCATTCGTGCATCTCGATCTGCACGGTGCCGAGGGCGGCGAGGTCGTCGTCGTCGGGGTCGCCGTCGTCGCTCGCCTCGTCCAGGTTGTCCCACTCGCGCGCCTCGAACTGCACGGTGCCGATGGCCGCGATCGATTCGGTTCGCGGCCCCGCCGGACGCGGCGGATAGCGCAGGCCGGTATCCGTCCACTTGCTGAGCATGCGCCCGTCGGTGTGCGCGGCGACCCGGCCCTTCACCAGGAACCAGCCGATCTCGAAGATCACGAACAGCACCGGGATCCCGACGACGACCACGACGAAGCCCGTCTTGTGCCAGAAGTAGGGCGACGCCTGCCATCCCGAGATCGCCATGCCGACGATCACGAACACCAGGAAGATGAGGCCCAGATAGCTCGTCCAGGGCGTGCCGGGCGCGCGGAACGTGCTCGCCGGCAGCACGCCGCGGTCAGACAGCTTGCGCAGCCGCAGCTGGCAGATGAAGATCGTGGCCCAGGTGAACACGACGGCGATGGATGCGGCCTCGAGGGCGATCTCGAACGCATCCGGGCTGACGGCGTTGAGGATGGATCCGAACACGTACACGACGGCGGTCATCACGATCCCCGCCCACGGCACGCCGGAGGAGCTCATCTTGAGAGTGAACCCCGGCGCCTGCTTGGCCATGCCGAGGCTGCGCAGCACGCGGCCCGTCGTGTACAGGCCCGAGTTGAGGGAGGACATGGCGGCCACGATGAGGATCGCCTGGATCACGTTGGCCATCCAGGGCATGCCCAGCCGTCCGAACACCGTCACGAACGGACTGATGCCGGGGGTGAACTCGCTCGTCGGCAGGATGCACACGAGCAGCAGCAGTGCGCCGCAGTAGAACACGGCGATGCGGACGATGACAGCGTTCACCGCCTTCGGCACCTCGCGCTTCGGGTCCTCCATCTCCCCCGCCGCGATGCCGACCATCTCGATCGCGGCGTAGGCGAACACGACGCCCGACATCACGATGATCGGTCCGTACCACGCGAACCCTCCCCCGGTCGGCCAGAACCCGCCGGGATTGGACCAGAGGTTCTGGATCCCCGCACGATGCCCGCCGACGTCGAAGCTGAACGCGACGACGATCACGCCGACCACGAGGAAGACGACGATCGCGGTGACCTTGAGCACGGACGCCCAGAACTCGAACTCGCCGAACGCCTTGGCGGAGAGAAGGTTGACCACGAGCACCACGGCGAGCGCGATCAGCACCGTCGCCCAGGTGGGCATCTGCGGCCACCAGTACTGGATGTACAGGCCCACCGCGCTGAGCTCTGCGATGCCGGTGAGGGCCCAGTTCGTCCAGTACATCCAGCCTGTGTAGTACGCGGCCTTCTCCCCGAAGAACTCGCGCATCCACGATACGAAGGCCCCGGACGTGGTGCGGTACAGCACCAGCTCGCCGAGCGCGCGCATGAGGAAGTAGGCGATCACGCCGACGAAGGCGTAGCTGAGCACGAGGGCCGGGCCGGTGTTGTGCAGTCGGGAGGCGGATCCCAGGAAGAGTCCGGTTCCGATCGCCCCGCCGATCGCGATCATCTGCACCTGGCGGCGGTTCAGGCTCTTCTTGTAGCCCGCCTGCTCCGCCTCGTGCTCGGCGCCGTGATCCTGGTCATGCGTGACGCCTGCGGCTTCGGTCTGCGACATCTGCTCCCCCTGTCGTTCACCTGTGGTGCCGGTGGGGCGGGTCGCAGGACGGCTCGGAGCATCGGCTCTGACGTGCCTTCGAAGGATGCCACGATTTCTGGACCGAGGGCAACGCCCCGTCCGGCGCGGCGCACCCTCGGTCGGGCGTGCCGGGGAATCACTTCCCGGTCGGCGGGGCCTCATCGGGTGCGAGGTACGAGCCGATCTGCTGGAACAGCGTGGTGGCCGTGTTCGGGTAGTCGCCGGACGGTCCGAACGCGGCCTCGTCGAACGTGACGGCGACCGCGATCGCGATCTTCTGCGACGGCAGATACGCCTCGGTGGCCGCGTAACCGGAGAACAGCGGGTTCTGCACGAGCCAGTTGCCGGCGATCCACACCCCGATGCCGTAGGTGTGCGCCTCGTCCATGGCGCTGCAGGTCGGGCATCCTGGAAGCGCACTCGTCGTGCCGCGCAGCTTCGGCGAGATCATGGCCGCGTGCGACTCCTTCGACAGCAGCGCACCGGTGCCCACCGCGATCGCCGTGGCATGGAGATCGTCGATGGTGCTGGTCTCGACGGATCCTCGCGCGAGGGTCCAGGACGGGTTCCAGTACGTCGACTCCTCCAGGAACGGCTGGTCGGCCGGGATCCCGAAGAAGGGGCGCCGTTCGGCGGTGAAGGCGTGCAGCACGGGCTCCGGGATCTCCGCGGTCTGCGACGCCACGGTGCCGGTCAGGTGCAGCGGGTCGAGCACCTGCTCCTTGAGCGCGCGATCCAGCGGCATCCCGGTGATCTTCTCCAGGGCGAGACCGAGCAGCACGTAGTTGGTGTGCGCGTAGTTCCAGTTCGTCCCGGGCTTGTAGAACAGGGGCTGCCCGGCGACGTAGGAGAGCTGCTCCTGCGGGGTCCAGTCCCGGTACACGTCGTCGTAGGAGGCCTGGGTGAACGCGTCGTTGCCGAGCACGTAGTCGGGGATCCCGCTGGTCATCTGCGCCAGCTGTCCCAGCGTGACCTCGTCGGCGTACGGCGCGTCGGGCACGTACTGGGAGAGCTTGTCGTCGAGGCTGACCTTCTTCTCGTCGACGAGCCGGAGCAGCAGGATGGCCACGTACTGGATCGCCACGGCCCCGTTGCGGAAGTGCATGTCGACCGTCGCCGGCACCCCCGTCATCGACTCGCCGAAGGCCTGACGGATGATGTCCTTGCCGTCGACGGAGACCCGGATGATCACGCTCTTCAGATGCGCCTGTGCCATCTGCGTCTGCACGATCTGGGTGATCGTGGCGGCCTTCGCCGGATCCGCGCTGCCGCTCTCGGCCGTCCCCGCGGGTGTCGTCGGACGCTCCTGCGCCGGTCCGAAGCACCCGGCCAGCAGCACGACGCCCAGCACCGCGGCGACGATCCCCACCCCTCTTCGCATGGCGGTCATCGGATCACGCTCCTCTCCCGGCCCAGGATCCTGCACCGCGCGGCGCGTGTCCATAGATCCAGGTCCAGGTCGACGAACTCCCCGGAACGTCCGCCGATCAGCCGTTCGCCGCGATCATCCGCGGGTTCGACGCTCTCAGAAGGAGTCGAGCTTGTCGTCGATGTCGGGGAATCGGGTGAAGGTCGGGTTCTCGATCAGCTCGCCGCGCACCACCACGTGGCGGGGCGCGGAGAGCGCACGGAAGCCATCCAGGGGGTTCTCGTCCACGACGATGAGGTCGGCGGCCTTGCCCGCCTCGATCGAGCCGGTGATTTCGGAGATCCCGAGCACCCGCGCATTCGCCTGTGTGGCCGCGTGCAGCGCGTGTGCCGGCGTGAGACCGCCGTAGCGCGACACGTAGTCCATCTCCCGCCAGGTGTTGTAGTGGGTGACGTAGGTGAGCGCCGAATCGGTGCCCATGCCGATCGTGATGTCGTTGGCGAGGGCATCCCGGATGCCGGCGAGCATCTCCTCGTAGATCATCTCCGCGTTCGCCCGCACGATGTCGCCGATGCCGGTGAGCTTCTGGTCGAGCTTCACCAGGGGCAGGCACGCCTGCAGGGTGGGGATCAGCGCCGACGAGCCGTGCAGGGAGCGCGGGTTGTCCTTGAACAGCTCGATGATCTCGTCGTTCATCCCGGCGCCGTGTTCGATGGTGTCGACGCCGGCGCGCAGGCACGCGACGATGCCCGCTGCGCTCTGGGCATGCGCGGCGACGAGGATGCCGGCGTTGTGCGCCTCCTCGCAGATCGCCGTCATCTCCTCCTCGGTCATCTGCGGACGGCCGGCCTCACCGATCGCTCGCGCGTCGGTCACGCCGCCGGTCGCGGCGATCTTGATGGCGGTCGTGCCCTTGCGCAGGTTGAGTCGCACGTTCTTGCGCGCGTCCCAGGGGTTGTCGCTGATCAGCGCGATCTGCGGGGCGCCGTGCCCGCCGCTGACGGCGAGCAGCGGCCCGGAGGGGAAGATCCTCGCGCCGACGTACTCGCCCCGGTCGATGGCGTTGCGCACCCGCACGACCTCGTACCGTGCGTCGCCGAGACTGCGGATGGTCGTGACGCCCGAATTGAGCTGGGTCGTCACGTTCTTCTTGGTGCGGGCGTTCAGCAGCGGCTTGCCGAGGGGGCTGTGCAGAAATCCCGCGACCGCCTTCTCCATCGATTCGCTCGTCATGAAGCCGGGCATCGGCTTGCCGTCGGCGAACAGATGAGCGTGCGCGTTGATCAGTCCGGGCAGCACGTACGCGGCGCGCGCAGCGATCCTTCGGTATCCGGCGGGGATCTGCGCCTCGGCCGCAGGCCCCGCCGATTCGATTTTGCCGGAGCTGCCGACGACGACGGTCCAGCCGTCGTGGACGGTTCCCTCTCGGTCTCCCGTGACGACGCTGACATCCGTGAGGGCCAGGGGTG
>JAFDWP010000178.1 GCA_018268435.1 Actinomycetota bacterium | reverse complement strand
TAGGGATGGCGGGGCGACCGGGTGATCTGCTCGCCCTCGCCCGTCTCGACGATCTCGCCGCGGTACATGACCGCCACGCGATGGCACACGCGACGGACGACGCCGAGGTCGTGCGAGACGAACAGGTACGAGACGCCGGTGTCGCGCTGCAGCTCGATGAACAGGTCGAGGATCGTGGCCTGCGTGGTGAGGTCGAGCGCGCTGACCGGCTCGTCGCACACGATCAGGCGCGGACGGCGCACCAGCGCACGCGCGATGGCGACGCGCTGACGCTGCCCGCCGGAGAACTCGCTCGGGTAGCGATCCATCGACGTCTCGGGCAGGCGCACGCGGTCGAGCATCTCCCGCACGCGCCTCTGCGCCTCCGCTCCGCTCAGACCGCTCGTGAGCAACGGCTCCGCGAGGATGTCGCCGATGGTCATCGCGGGGTTCAGCGAGCCGTACGGGTCCTGGAACACCACCTGCACGTCGTCGGCGAGCGCGCGGCGCCCGGCACGGCCGAGGGCGGTGATGTCCGTGCCGTCGAAGCGGATGCTCCCCGAGGTGACCGGCGCGAGGCCGAGGATCGCCTTGCCGAGGGTGGACTTGCCGGATCCGGATTCGCCGACCAGGCCCATGCACTCGCCCGGCGCGACGTCGATCGACACCCCGTGCAGGGCGCGGAACGCCTTGCGGCCGTGGCCGTACTCGACGACCAGGTCCTGCACCTCCAGCAGCGCGGTCATGCGCGCACCTCCGTGGTCGTGGTGGTCGTGGATCCGGCGATCGCGTCCAGCTCCGCGCGCCCGGCGGCGTCGTCGAGGGACGCGGCGATGAGCTCGCGGGTGTAGGGCTGCTGCGGGTGGGCGAAGAGCGGATCCACGTCGCCCTGTTCCACGATCTCGCCGCCGCGCATCACGATCACGCGGTCGCAGATGTCGGCGACCACGCCGAAGTTGTGCGTGACGATGAGCAGCGCCATGCCGTACTCCTGCTGCAGTTCGCGCAGCAGCTCCAGCACCTCCGCCTGCACCGTGACGTCGAGCGCCGTGGTGGGCTCGTCGGCGATGAGGATCGAGGGCCGCCCCGAGATCGCGCCGGCGATGAGCACGCGCTGCGCAATGCCGCCGGAGACCTGGTGCGGATAGCTGCGCAGCACGCGGTCGGGATCCGTGAGACCCACGCGCAGGAGCACCTCGCGCGCCCGGGCCTTCGCGTCGCTCGCGCTCATGCCGTGCACGCGGCGCAGCGGCTCGATCAGCTGGTGCCCGATCGTGTACGACGGATCCAGGTTGCTCATCGGCTCCTGCGGCACGTAGCCCAGCTCCCGGCCGAGCAGAGCCTGGCGCTGCTTCGGCGAGGCCGTGGTGATGTCGTCGCCGGCGATGCGGATGGCGTCGGCGCTGCTCACGCCGCTCTCCGGAAGCAGGTCGAGCACCGAGAAGACGGTCTGCGACTTGCCGGATCCGGATTCGCCGACGATGCCGACGACCTCGCCCGGGGCGACGTCGAGGGTCACGCCGTGCACGACCTCGACGATGCCGCTCGGGGTCGCGTGACTCACCCGCAGATTCTCCACGCGCAGCGCCGAGCCCTCCGCCGTGTGCCGCACGGTGCCGGTCGCCGCGGTCGTCGCGCCGTCGGCGGCGACAAGGGCCGCGCGGCCGCGCCGGCGCAGTCGCGGGGTGCGCACCTGGGCGAGCTCGGCGAGCGTGGATCCCATGATCGCGAGCACCGCGATCGTCACACCGAGCGCGATCGAGGGCCACAGCAGCATGAGAGGGTAGGTGAGCATGAGGCGGAAGCCCTCAAGCATCATCGCGCCCCAGCTGGGCACGTTCGAGTCGCCGATGCCGAGGAACTGCAGACCGGCCTGCATGCCCATCGCCATGCCCGCGGTGAGCGCGGTCTGGATGATGACGGGCGGGTAGACCGCCTTGATCACGTGCCGGGAGATGATGCGCGCATCGGACAGTCCGGAGACCCGGGCCGCATCGATGTACGGCTCCTCGCGCACGGCGAGCGTCTGCGACCGGGCGATGCGGAAGTAGCCCGGCACCATGAACACGCCGACCGTGACCATGAGCAGCTCGAAGTTGTTGCGGCTGCCGGCGGCGACCACGAGCAGGATGATCATGCCGGGGATCGACTGCAGCGCGTCGCTGATCCACATCGCGATCCGGTCGAACGGTCCGCGGAAGTAGCCCGCGGCGACACCGGCCGGGACGCCGATGACGACGGCCGTGATGATCGTGATGAGCGCACCCCAGATGGTGATCCGGGTGCCGTAGATGAGCCGGCTCAGGATGTCGCGCCCGGTCGAGTCCGCGCCGAGCAGGTGCGCCGCGGAGGGCGGGGCCTTGGCGGCGGAGAGATCGACGAAGTTCGGGTCCATCGGCGCGAGCAGCGGGGCGAACACGCCCACGAGCACGATCAGGACGAAGATCGCCAGCGGGATGTACCCGCCGGGGTGGCGCAGGAAGCGGCGGAACAGGCCGGAGCGCCGGCGCTGCTTGGCGCGATCGAACGCGACGCGGATGTCGGTGGTGGTCATGCGACGCGCACCTTCGGGTTGATCCAGCCGAGCACGAGGTCGAGCAGGAGGTTGATGATGACGACGAAGACGACCGACACCACGGTGATGCCGAGGAGCATCGGGATGTCGCCGTTCTGCGAGGACTGGTTGGTCAGCTGCCCGATGCCGGGGAGGCTGAAGATCTGCTCGACCACGATCGCGCCGCTGAGCAACCCGACGAACATGAGGGCGATGACGGTGAGGGCGGCGGGCGACGCATTGCGCAGGATGTGCAGGTTCACCCGCGTCGACGAGAGGCCGCGGCTGCGCAGCGTGCGCACCCAGTCCTGCCGACTCTGCGCGATCACCGCGTTGCGCAGCTGCTCGGACACGGCGACCACGCCGCCGAGCGCGAGCGACACGGCAGGCAGGGTGAGCGAGCGGATCCAGCCCTCCACGGACTGGGACGGCTGCACGTAGCCCACGGCCGGGAACCACTTCAGCTGCACGGCGAACCACATCACGAGCACGAGGCTCACCCAGAAGCCGGGAAGGGCGAACAGGACGACCGAGAGGCCCTTGATGATGCGGTCGAACCAGGTGCCGGGACGCAGCCCCGTGATCATGCCGAACGCGATGCCGAGCACGGCCGTGATGAGGGTCGCGAACGACACCACCGACAGCGTGACCGGGATCTTGATGGCGAGCTGGGCGCCGACGGGCTGGAAGTTGCGCCAGGACGACCCGAAGTCGCCGGTGAGCAGGTGCGAGAACCAGTCCCAGAACTGCACGAGCAGCGGACGGTCGATGCCGATCTTGGTCGCCAGCGCTGCCTGCTGCGCAGGGCTGGCGGTGGTGCCGAGCAGGGCGGCGGTCGGATCCTTGATCGCCAGGTGCGCGAGGAAGAACGTCGCGACCGAGACGACCACGAGCAGCACGATGCCGGACAGCAGCCGCTTCGCGGTGAACAGGAGCATGGGGGCCTCTCAGAGAGCAGGAGGTGGGTCGGGGGTCCGGGCCGTTCGGCCTTCGGCGGTCTCAGTGGCCGAAGGTATCGAACGGCCCGGACCCGCGGGCGTCAGCCCTGGGTGATGTAGCGGAGCGTCGGGAACATCATGCCGACGATGGGCTGGACCTTGATGCCCTGAACGCTGTAGAACACGTTCTTGGCCTGGTACCAGACCGACCACCACGCCTGGTCGACGAGGGCCTTGTTCAGGTCCTTGATCGCCGCGGTCTGATCGGCGCCCTTGGTCTCCTGGACCTTCTGCACGAGCGGGGCGAGGACCTCGTTGCTCGCGTAGTCGGGGTTCGGGTTGAACCACTGCTTGCTGGTGACCTGACGCTGCACGGTGGCGACGTCGTTGCCGTCCATGGCCAGGAACGAGATGAACATCGGGTAGTTCGGTGCGTTCGTCTGGTAGTCGGGCATCTGCATGTTGTCCCAGGTGACCTTGACGCCGATGGCGGTCAGCGCCTGCTCGGCGGACGGCTTCCACATCTCGAACACGGGCGACATCGGCATGGTGATGTCGAAGCCGTCGGGGTAGCCGGCCTTGGTCAGCAGCTCCTTGGCCTTCGCCATGTCGTACGCGTACGTCTTGTTCAGCGCCGGGTCGTTGATGGCGCCGCCGTCGGGGAAGACCTGGTTGGTCGCGACGCCCGCGCCGTTGCCCACGGCCTTGAGGATCGCCGCACCGTCGAACGCGTAGTTCAGCGCCTGGCGCACCTCGACGCTGCCGAGCGGCTTGCTCTTGGCACCGGTGTGATCGGTGATGACGAGGCCGGCCCAGCCGGACACACGCTCCGCGGTGTTCCAGCCCGACTGGTCCGCCTGCGCCTGGTTCGCGACGTCACCGTACTCGAGGTTGATCTGGCCGCTGAGCATGGCGTTGTGCCGGGCGGTCGCGTCCTGGATGGGGAAGATCGCGAGGTTGGCGAAGCCGTAGGCCTTCGCGTCCCAGTGATCCTTCACCTTGGTGAAGTGGTATTCGCTGCCCGCCACGCTCTTCGTGCTGTCGAGGATGTAGGGGCCGGATCCGATCGGGTCCTTGCCGAGGGATCCTGCGGCGATCGACTTCGGCGACATGATGTAGCTGCGGCCGAGGCCCATCAGGTAGAGGATCGTGTCGTCGCGCTGGGTCAGCGTGACCTCGACCGTGTGGTCGTCCTTCGCGGTGATCCCGGAGACGTTGGTGTACGCCTCTCCCGAGCGCGGGCCCGCCTTGAGGTACTCGAGGCTCTTCACGACGGCGTCAGCGTCGACGCTCTCACCGTCGGAGAACTTCACGCCCGTGCGGATGTCGAAGTCGATGGTCTTGTCGTCGTCGGAGACGGTCCACTTGGTGGCGAACGACGGGACCGGCTTGCCGTCCTTGTCGAGCGCGACCAGGGTGTCGTAGACGGCCGACAGGTACGGACCGTCGAAGCCGATGTCGGCGAGGGCGGGATCCCAGGACGTGACGTCCAGGAAGTTGCCGATGTTGAGGTCGGACGGCGCGTTCGCGGCGGCACCGTCGCTCGCCTGCGGGCTGCCGCCGCCGCCGGAGCAGCTGGTGAGGGCGAGGACCGCGGCTACGGCCGCGGCGATCGCGAGGGGCACTCGTTTCATGGTTCCTTCTCTCGGGTGCGGTTGGGGGGAAGAAGGTTCGAAGAGCCTTCGGCCGCGCTCCGGGGAGCCTTACCGACGTCACTTCGATGTGTCGTTGCGTTTAGTCTACATGCGTGGAAAAAGAGCGCAACCCCTGTTTCCGGCCATACCCCGGCACCCTTGTCGCTGAGCGCGTCGGGATTGTCGCAGAGCGCACGACCGCGAGGACGCTGTCGTTTGACGAGCAGATCGACGCCGCCAAGAAGCTGAAGGATCTGCTCGATGTCGACGTGCTCACGCAGGAGGATTTCGACATCAAGAAGCGCGAGATCATGGGCTTCTAGCCCCATCGGCGGGAGGGTATCACCTGCGCTCGGCTTCGCTCACCGGTCATCGGTCGTTACGGTTTCGTCACTCGTCTTCGTCCATCCCATCGGTGGATGGATGTTCGAATGTCGGTGGTCACTGAGACCATGGGGTATGGCTTCCTTCGATGCGATCACGGCGCTGATCCCGACCCTTTCGGGTCGGGTCGCCGTGGGTGCGTCGGCCGCTGACGTGCAGGCGATGATCGTCGGGTTGGATGATGCCGGGCTGGTGTCGGCGTTCGGGGAGACTGCGGAGCTGTCGGTGCTGGTCGAGCAAGTGCAGGCGATCCTCGCCGGGGTGATCCATGCCCGGTCGTCGTGGCAGGCGGGACATGCCGGGTTGGCGCAGGGCCTCGGGCATCGCAACGCGGCGTCGCTGGTGCAGGAGCTGTCCGGCGTGTCGAAGGCGGAAGCGTCCCGGCAGGTGCGGGTCGGGGACGCGCTGTTGGAGGAGGGCGCCGGCGACGGTGCGGGTGGTGGCGCCAGCGGTGATGCCGGTGCGGCGGACGATACTGCTTCCGACGCCGGCGACGGTTCCGAGGACGTCACGCCAGTGTCGGTGCCATGGCATGAGCCGTTGCGTGCAGCGTTGCGGGCCGGGCGGCTGACGTCGGCGCAGTTCGATGCGATCCGCCTCGGGCTTGGGGAACCACCCGCCGGGGCCGAAGACGCGTGGTCGACTGCGGCCGCACAGTTGGTGGAGGAGGCCGCCCGCCGGACGGTCGAAGAACTGCTCGCACACGCCCGGTGCGTGCGCGACGTTCTCGACCCGGTCGGGGCGGAGCAACGCTCACAGGCGAGGTTCGAACGGCGCGCGTTTCGGACCTGGCTTGACCAGGACGGCATCCGCCGGGGAAGCATCGCGTTCGATGATGAGGGCGGCGTGTTCCTCGAGTCCGTGTTCGCCGCGGCATTGCGGCCGAGGCGGGGTGGACCCCGATTCGTCGATGAAGACGAGAAGACCGCCGCCGCAGACCTGGCCGCGGACACCCGCACGAACGACCAACTCGGCTATGACCTGCTGCTGGACATCGTGCGTGCCGGGGTCCTTGCGGACGCGGCGTCGGTGTTCGGCACCCGGCAGGCCGGGATCCGGCTGGTGCAGACCATCACCCCCGGTGGGGTGTTCGGGCCCGCCGTGACCGAGGACGGGCTCACCGTGCTGCCCGCCCATGTCGCGGACCGTCGCCGGTGCGAGACCGGAACGATCACCCTGACCGTCGATGCATGGGGGAACCCGCTCGACGTGGGGAGGGAACACCGCCTGTCCACCCCGCGGCAGCGCATCGGGCTCGCAATCCGTGACGGCGGATGCCGGTGGCCCGGATGCGACCGGCCCGCGTCCTACTGCGAAGCACACCACATCGACGAATGGCACCGCGACCACGGCCACACCAACACCGACCGCGGGATCCTGCTCTGCCGCTTCCACCACACAGAACTCCACCACAACGGCTGGCGCATCACCCGGCACGCTGCCGGTGACTTCATCCTCCACACTGCAGACGGGACCGAGATCCCCCTCACCCGACGGTTGCCGCTGCGGTATCTCTTCACCGACATCGACCCACCACCCAAACGCTTCCGCCCCGCCGCCTGACCCCCGCCCGCCCGGTTCCTGAGCGAGCCGAAGGCGAGACGAAGGACGGCCCGGGAACCCTCCGACGTCCTTCGTCTCGCTGCGCTCGCTCAGGAACCCGCCCGCGGGGGGTCCGCTCGCGCAGAACCAGAACGCGGCCGCTGCGGACGCTCAGGAACCGGAGCTCACCAGGCTCCGTCGTCGCGGACCTCCACGTCCGCCTGCAGCCCGGCCAGCGCCTCGCGCACCTCGGCGCCGTACTCGGCGACCAGGGCGAGCGCGGCGTGATTCTGCTCGAGCTGGGAGATCCGCGATGCGCCGAACAGCACGTTCGCGACCGCGGGATGGGCGAGGCAGAACGCGATGCCGAGCGCGGCCGGCGTGACACCGAACTCCCCCGCGATGCGCTCGACCTCGGGGTACAGTGCGGCGATGCGCTCGCGGATGCCGCCGACGTCGGCGCCGATCTTGCGCTGCGGCTCCAGCCCGGTGGCCAGGATGCCGCCCTCGAACACGTCGGAGGCCTGCAGTGCGAGCGTGCCGTCGGAGAACAGCGGGCCGTACGCCGCACCCTCCGCCATGGCGCGCCGGGCGATCCCGTACTTGAGCTGGGCGAAGGACGGACCCTGCAGTCCGCGCGCCGCCGCCTCCTCGAGCGCGGCACGCGTGTGGCCGATCCGCCAGTTGTTGATCCCCCAGCCGCCGACGAGACCCTCGTCGATGAGCGCGTTGACGTCGGCGACGAGACGCGGCACGTCGGGCTCGGCCATGTAGTCGCCCACCACGAGGGTGTCGAACCGGTCCAGGCCGGCGCGCTCCAGGCTCTCCACGAGCTGGGCGCGGAACGACTGGTTCGGCCAGTCCCACAGCCAGAGCTTCCCGCACAGCACGATCTCGGAGCGCGCCACGCCGCTCGCGCGCAGCGCCTCGCCGAACAGGATGTCGGTGCGCGAGTTCTCGGCGTGCGGACCCATGTTGTAGTACGCCACGTCGAAGAACCCGGCGTCGAGCTCGACGGCGCGGCGGATCATCGCCACGGCGGCGTCGGGATCCATTCGGTCCCAGGTGTTCCAGGATCCGAGCGCCAGCGGGGGGACGACGAGCTCGCCCAGGCTCCTGCGGGGTCGTGTCACGTCTGTCATGAGGCTCCTTCGGCTCTGTGCGCACCCCGATCATGCCGGAGTTGCGTTTTTCTATGCTTGTAGAATATAACGGAGAAACACCGTCAGAGAGGACGTGAGATGACCGTCTCCCCCCGCCGCATTCTCGTCACCGGAGCAGCCTCCGGACTGGGCCGCGGCATCGCCGCCGCCTTCCGCGCCGCCGGAGACGAGGTGATCATCGGCGACGTGAACGCCGACGCCGCCTCGGCCGTCGCGGCCGAGCTCGGAGCCACCGCACTCGCGCTCGACATCTCCGACCCGGCGTCCGTCGCCGCGGCCGGGAAGGCCCTCGGCACGATCGACGTGCTGGTGAACAACGCCGGGGTCGTGCTCGGCGGCGGCACCCAGCAGCAGGTGCCGCTCGAGGTGTTCGACGCGGCGGTCGCCGTGAACATCCGCGGCACCTTCCTCATGCTCCGCGAGTTCGCGCCGCGGCTCCCCGACGGCGGCGCGATCGTGAACACGTCGTCGATCGGCGGACGCCAGCCCACCCCCGGCATGGGCCACTACGAGATGACCAAGGCCGCGGTCGACGCCATGACCCGCACCGCCGCGATCGAGCTCGCGGGCCGCCGTATCCGCGTGAACGCGGTCGCACCCGGCCCGATCCTCACGCCCCTCACCGCCGGCTTCGCCACCGACCCGCAGGCGCGCGCCGCCTGGGAGTCGCGCATCCCGCTCGGCTCGATCGCAGAGGTCTCCCAGGTCGCCCCGCTCGTCGTCTTCCTCGCGAGCGACGCCGCGAGCCACATCACCGGCGTCTCCGTCCCCGTCGACGGCGGACAGCTGCTCGTCTGACCCCGGCCCCGCCTCAGATCCCGGAAGGATCCGCATGACTCTCCCCATCACCACCCGCGCGGCCGTGCTCACCGAGCACGGCCGGCCGCTCACCCTGCAGGACCTCCCCCTGCCCGCCGAGATCGCGCCCGGCGCCGCCCTCGTGCGCATCGCGGTGTCCACCCTGTGCGGCACCGACATCGAGATCTGGGAGGGCCGCATGACCTTCCCCGGCATGCTGCCGATGGTGCTCGGCCACGAGATGGTCGGCGAGATCGTCGCGCTCGGCGAGGGGACGACGGACGCCCTCGGCCGCCCGCTCTCCGTCGGCGACCGGATCGGCTGGTCGGAGTCCACCTGCGGCGAGTGCTACGGCTGCGTCGTGCTGCGCGAGCCCGTGCACTGCTCCCGCCGCGGTTACGGCTTCCTGCAGCGCTCCGACATGCCGCCGTTCGCGACCGCAGGGCTCAGCGAGTACGCCTACGTCACCCCCGGCGCGGCCAAGCTGCTGCTGCCAGCCGCGGTCAAGGACACCTGGGCGTCGATGGCGGGCTGCGCCGCGAAGACCGTGCTGCGCGCGTTCGAGCGCGGAGGGCGGATCCGGCCCGGCTCCACCGTCGTCGTGCAGGGCTCCGGCGCCCTGGGGATCTTCGCGACCGCCGTGGCGAAGATCTCGGGCGCGGGCCGCGTGATCACCGTGGGCGCGCCCGCCGCGCGCCTGGAGCTCGCCGCGCGCTTCGGCGCGGACGCCGTCGTGGACTTCCGCGAGGGTCCCGTCGTCGCGCAGGTGATGGAGCTGACCGACGGCCACGGCGCCGACCACGTGTTCGACTTCGCCGGCGCCCCGAGCGTCGGGCCGGATGCGGTCGGCATGGCCGCGCAGCGCGGCACCGTGGTCATCGTCGGGTCCACCGGGCCGATCGGCGACGCGTTCCCGGTGAGCGCGCTCATGGGCAAGGAGCTGACGATGGTCGGCTCGCTCAACGGCGACATCGCCGACTACGCCCGCGCGATCGAGTTCTTCCAGGCGTTCGCCGACCGCTTCCCGTGGGACGACCTGTTCAGCGCCCCGGTCGGACTCGACCAGGCGTCGGAGAAGATCGCGAACATGCACCACCTCGATGAGGTCAAGGCCGTCATCGATCCCCGCCTGTGAGCACGACCGCGACTGTGAGGACCCCCATGACCACTCCCCTTGCTCAGCGTGAGATCGGCACGAGCGGCATCCGCTCCTCGCTGTTCTCGCTCGGATCCTGGCACACCTACGACCGCATGGACTTCGGCGACGCCACGGCGATGCTCCGCGAGGCCGTGGACCGCGGCGTGAACCTGTTCGACGTCGGCGTCTACACCGGCCCCGGCATGCCGCCGGCGTTCACCGACGTGATCTTCAGCGCGATGGTGCGCGCAGCCGGCCTGCGCCGCGACGAGTGGCTGCTGTCGTCCAAGCTGTGGCTGGAGGCGTTCGGACCCGACGGCTTCCGCCCGCAGCTCGAGAACGCGCTGTTCCGCGTCGGCACTGAGCACGCGGATCTGGTGATCCTCGGCGATCTGCGCCGCGACGACCTGGACCTGCGCGATCTCGTGCTCGACCTCGCCGCACTCACGGACGCCGGGCTGATCCGGGCCTGGGGCGTGAACAACTGGTCGGCATCGTCGATCCAGCAGGTCATCGACATCGCCGCGGCCGAGGGCGTGGCCGGTCCGCAGATCGCCCAGCTCAAGTACAGCGTCTCGCGCCGGTCCATCCCCGACGGGGCGCCCTTCGCGCGGCTCTGGGAGCAGGGCCTCACCCTGCAGGCCTCGGACTGCCTGGAGGGCGGCGTGCTGGCCGGCAAGGTGAACGGCGACCGGCAGATCGGCCGGGATCCGGGCGACATCCGGCAGCGGATCATCGACGACGTGCCGGCCTTCACCACGCTGGCGGAGTCGCTCGAGGTCACGCCGGCCCAGCTCGGCATCGCGTTCACCCTCACCCACCCGGCTCTCACGACGACCCTGTTCGGGGCGTCGAGCGTCGCGCAGCTGCGCGCGAACCTCGACGCCGCCGCCCTGGTCGACCGCGTCGGCGCCGCCGAGCTGCGCAGGCTCGTCGAGCCGTTCTGGGCCGATCGCGACGTGGTCGACCCAGAAGGCCCCTGACGTCACGCTCCCCTGTTCTTCGCATCCCCTCCATCACGAAAGGCATCACCGCATGACCGTCACCGCCGCCGGCCACCCGACCGTCACCCCCGTCCCGTTCGACCCCGAAGTGCAGGTCGTGCTCGACGCGATCGCGCAGAACCCGCAGCCACCGCTCACCCGCGAGACCCTGCCGCGCGAAGGCACCGACACGATGTTCCCCGACAACGACACCGTGATCGCCGGGCGTGCGATCGACTGGGAGGACCGGATCATCCCCGGCCCCGCTGGCGCGCCCGACATCGAGGTGACGATCTTCCGCCCGCGCGACGCAGACCGTCCGGTCCTTCCCGCCTTCCTCAACATCCACGGCGGCGGGCAGATCGTCGGGCACCGCACCTGGGAGACCGGGCGGGTCGTCGACATCGTCGCCGAGCACGGGGTGGTCGCGGTCAACGTCGAGTACCGGCTCGCACCGGAGCACCCCTCGCCCGCAGGCCTCGAGGACTGCTACGCCGCCCTGCTCTGGCTGCACGCGCACGCCGAGGAGCTCGGTGTGGATCCCGCCCGGATCATCGTCGGCGGCGGCAGCGCCGGCGGGTGCCTCGCCGCCGGCGTCGCGCTGCTCGCCCGCGACCGTCGCGGTCCGGTGCTCGCGGGGCAGCTGCTGCTGTGCCCGATGCTGGACAACACCAACACGACCCCGTCGAGCCTGCAGTACGACGGCATCGGCACCTGGCAGCGCGACATGAACCTGCTCTCCTGGTCGTGCCTGCTCGGCGAGGAGCTGGCGTTCAGCCCGCAGGCCTCCGGATACGCGGCGCCGACGCACGCGGAGGACGTCTCCGGACTCGCCCCCGCGTTCATCGAGGTCGGCGCGGCGGAGATGTTCCGCGACGAGGACACCCGGTACGCGCTGCGCATCTGGGCGACCGGCGGCCAGGCCGAACTGCACGTCTGGGGCGGGGGTGCGCACGGCTTCGACATGTACATGCCGGAGGCCGAGATCAGCCGCGCCGCGCTCGCGGCCCGGGCCAGCTGGCTGCGCCGGATCTGGAGCCGGGCATGACCGCCGTGCCGGCCGGGACCGGATCCCTGAATCCCGTGCCCTACGACCCCGAGCTCGTCGACGGGCTGGCAGCGTTCCTCGACCTCGTCGAGATCATCCCGCTGCGCGCCGACACGATCCTCGCCAACCGCGCCCACTTCGCGACCATCATCCCGCCGATGCAGGCGCAGGCCGAGGGCCGGGCGATCGTGTGGGAGGACCGCGTGATCCCCGGGCCCGCCGGCGCGCCGGACGTCGAGGTGACGATCGTGCGCCCGGCGGCACCGCGGCCGGGACCCGCCCCGGCGGTGCTGTCCATCCACGGCGGCGGCATGGTGCTCGGCACCCGCTTCTTCGCCACGGGCGAGCTCATCGACCT
The DNA here is from genome assembly GCA_018268435.1 of Actinomycetota bacterium. GTDB lineage: Bacteria > Actinomycetota > Actinomycetes > Actinomycetales > Microbacteriaceae > Microbacterium. Next base: position 15,330 of record JAFDWP010000178.1, on the reverse strand, counting down.
GGCCGAACGGCACGGCGTCGTCGGAGTGTCGGTGGAGTACCGCCTGGCCCCGGAGCACCCGGGTCCGGCGCAGGCGGAGGACTGCTACGCCGCCCTGCTCTGGATGGCCGAGCATGCCGAGGAGCTGGGGATCGACCCCCACCGCATCATCGCCTCGGGGCAGAGCGCCGGCGGCGGCCTCTCCGCCGCGGTCGCCCTGCTCGCACGGGACCGGAACGGCCCGCGCCTGGCCGGGCAGCTGCTCGGCTGCCCGATGCTGGACGACAACAACGACACGGCGTCCGCGCGGCAGTACGACGGCATCGGCGCCTGGGACCGCAACAACAACGACACCGCGTGGACCGCGATCGCGGGCGAGGACCGCTTCACCGATCGGGTGTCGCCGTACACGGCGCCGGCCCGGGCGCGAGACCTCTCCGGCCTCCCCCCGGCGTACGTCGAGGTGGGCGCCGCGGAGACGCTCCGCGACGAAGCGGTCGCCTACGCCTCGCGGATCTGGGCGACCGGCGGCCAGGCCGAGCTGCACGTCTGGGACGGCGGCTATCACGGCTTCCACGGGTTCTCCCCCGGCGCCATCGTGTCCGTCGCCGCCAACGCCGCGCGCGAGAGCTGGTTGCGTCGCGTGCTGCGCCTCGGCGGATGAGCGGGGTGCTCGCGCGGCCGCGGATGAGCACGCTGCGGGCGATGCTGGTGCTCGGCATGCTGGAGGCCTTCGGGCCGCTGTCGATGGACCTGTACCTGCCGCAGCTGCCCCAGCTCGCGTCCGCGCTCGGCACCAGCGACGCCTTCGCGCAGGCCACGATGTCGGCGTGCATGATCGGCCTGGGACTGGGTCAGCTCGCCGCCGGCCCGCTCAGCGACCGGTTCGGCCGCCGCCGTCCGCTCATCGTCGGCGTCGCGGCGTTCGCCGTGCTGTCACTGGTGTGCGCGCTCGCGCCGGGCATCGAGTTGCTGCTGCTCGCCCGGTTCCTGCAGGGGCTGGCCGGATCGGCCGGGATCGTCATCTGCCTCGCGATCGCGCGGGACCAGTTCGAGGGCGCCGAGCTCAGCCGGATGCTGTCACTGCTGTTCCTCGTCTCCGGCGCCGCCCCCGTTGTCGCCCCGGTGGTCGGGGGCCAGCTCGCCCTCATCATGGACTGGCGCGGCATCTTCGGGGTGCTCGCGGGCGTCGGCGTCGCGCTGCTGCTGCTCGTCCTCCTCGCCCTCCCGGAGACCCTGGACCGCGCCGACCGTCACCGGGGCGGCCTGCACACGCTGCGCACGCACACCGGCGCGGTGCTCCGAGACCGGCTGTTCATCGCCGTGCTGTGCGCGGGCGCGGGCGGCGGCGTGGCGTTCTTCACGTACCTCTCGCTGACGTCGTTCGTGCTGCAGGACGAGTTCGGACTGGATCCGCAGGGGTTCAGCCTGGCCTTCGCGCTCGGCGCCCTCGCGAACATCGCGGGCAGCCAGACGAGCCGGCTGATCGTGCGCCGCGCCGGGCCGCTCCGGGTGTACCTGCTCGGAGTGACCGCCACCGTGATCGCGACCCTCGTGCTCGCGCTGCTCGCCGTTCTCGGGGTCGGCGTCTGGGGCTTCGCCGCGGCGCTCGTGGGCTTCATGCTGTGCGCCGGGCTGGGCGGACCGAATGCGTCGACGCTCGCGCTCGCACATCACGGCGCGCGGGCGGGCACCGCCTCGGCCCTGCTGGGGATGTCGACGTTCCTGGTCGGACCGCTGCTGTCGCCGCTCGCCGTGAGCATCGGCGGCGCGAACGCGATCACGATGGGCGTGACGATGGCGGGCGCGGCCCTCGTCGCCGCGGTCGTCGCCTGGTGCGCCGTGCGCCCCGCCGCGCGCTGACCGTCGCCTCCGCCCGACCCGACTCAGGCCAGGGCGGCTCAGGCCAGGGCGGCGATCGCGTCGCGCAGGACGCCGTCCGACGCGGCCAGCGCCGGGACGGCGGCCGCGGCAGGAGCGCCGGTGAACAGCATGAGCAGGGCGAGCTTGACGGATCCGCCGGCCTCCGCCAGCGCGCGCACGGCATCGTCCTGCGCGGCGCCGGTGAGCTGGATCAGGGTGCGCACCGAGCGGGCGCGCAGCTTCTCGTTCGTCGCCTGCAGATCGACCATCACGCCGCGATACGTCTTGCCGAGGCGGATCATCGACAGCGTGGAAAGCATGTTCACGACGAGCTTCTGCGAGGTGCCGGCCTTCAGCCGGGTGGATCCGGTCACGAACTCCGGTCCGACCACCACCTCGATCGGCACGTCGGCGGCGGCGCCGATCGCGGATCCGGCGTTCGCGGCGATCGCGACCGTGAACGCGCCGACCTTGCGCGCGTACGCCAGGCCGCCGAGCACGTACGGCGTGCGCCCGGAGGCCGAGATGCCCACGACCGTGTCATCCTCGTTCAGGCCCAGGGCGCGCAGCGACTCCTCGGCGGCGCGGTCGTCGTCCTCCGCGTTCTCCACCGCATCCCGGATCGCCGCCTCGCCCCCGGCGATGAGGCCGACGACCATGCCCGGATCCGTGCCGAACGTGGGCGGGCACTCGGAGGCGTCCAGCACACCGACCCGGCCCGCGGTGCCCGCGCCGATGTAGAGGAGCCGGCCGCCGCGCCGGAAGCGCTCGGTGATGCCGTCGACGGCCTCGGCGATGCGCTCGGCCTGTGCGGCGACGGCCTCCGCCACCCGCCGGTCCTCGCCGTTCATGGCGCGGACGAGATCGAGGGTCGGCAGCAGATCGAGGTCGCCCCGGGCCGTGTCGGCCTGCTCGGTGGCGAGGCCGGACAGCTCGCCGATCAGCGCGGCGAGGCGGGCGTCCTCGGCAGCGGACGCGGAGGGGGCTCCCGGAGCGCTCTCATTCAGCACGGTGCACGAACCTTTCGTGGAGAGGGGCGCGCCCCTCGGCGATCATGGCGGCGCCGTCCAGCGCGTCGCCGCGGGCGGGCACCGCTTCGAGCCCGCGCGTCTCGAGCGCCGACGAGACCGCGGCGCGGAACCCGTCGTGCGCGGTCAGTCCGCCGTGCAGGGCGACGACGGAGGATCCGGCGGACGCCGCGAGGGCGGTCTCCGCCAGCAGTCGGGCACCCTCGTCGCGGATGCCGAGCGCGGCCGCGTCGCCCCGTTCGGCCGCATCCAGCACGGCGGGGGCGAAGGTGGCGAGCAGCCGGGCCGGGGCGGCCGCGCCGCCCACCCAGGAGATCGGCGACTCCGCGTCGCCGATGAGCAGCGCGAGCACGTCGGAGAGCACGGTGGCCGGGCCGAGCCCGTCGCGCGCACGCAGCACGGCGCGCACGCCCTCGCGACCGAGCCAGGATCCGCTGCCGAGGTCGCCGAGGTCGGGACCCCAGCCGTCCACGATGCGGTGCGCGTCGGCGGTCACGCCGAGGGCGACCGCGCCGGTGCCGGCGATGAGCAGCACGCCGGCCTCGCCGTCGAGCGCTCCGGCGTGCGCGGTGACCACGTCGGAGGTGACGGCCCCCGGCACCCCGAGGTCGTCGGACAGGGCGCGGGCGAGGGCTCCCGCCTCCGCCGGGGCGTACATCGCGCCGGCGGCGCCCACGCCGATCCGCTCCGGGCGGACGCCCTGGAGCAGCGGCACGATCGAGGCGAGCGCGAGGGCGACGCCGTCCCGGGCCGCGAGCCCCGGGGCTCCCCCACCCTCGCGGCGCATCGCGGCGCCGTCGTGCGCGAGCCTTGCGCGGCACAGCGACTTGCCGAGATCGATCGCGGCCGTGCCGGAGAAGGTCATACAGAAAATGTACGGGATCCGAACGATGCCCGGGAAGCCGAGCCGCTCGGGTCGCTGCGCGCCTCCCGTGTCGGATCCGAAGCCGAGCGGATCTGGGCCAGGATGGACGCATGCCCAGAGTCGTCGACCACGACGCGCGGCGGCGCGACATCGCCGCCGCGCTGCTCGCGGTGGCCGCGCGCGACGGACACGAGGGGGTGAGCTCGCGCGCGGTGGCCCGCGAGCTCGGCGTCGCCGTCGGATCCCTGTGGCATTACTTCGACGGCTTCGACGACGTCCTCCGCGCGGCCGCGGCCGAGGTCACCCGCCGCACCGAGGAGCGCATCCGGACCGCCACCGCGGGGCTGCGCGGGCTCGACCGCCTCGACGCGATCATGCGCGAGGTGCTGCCGGTCGATGCGACGACCCGCACCGAGGCGCACGTCGTCGTCGGCTTCTGGGGCCGGCTCGCCTCCCTCGCCCCGGCCGCGGGCGCATCGGCGCCGACGATCCCGCTGTGGCGCAGCGAGACCGCCGAGGCCCTGACCCAGGCCGTCGCCGATGGGGAGCTGCGCGCCGACACCCCGCTCGACGGGGTGCTCGCGCTCCTGCGTGCGATCACCTACGGGCAGCAAGTCGCCGAGGTCGCGGAGCCGACCGCCCCGGCCGAGCACCTGCGCGTGCTCGCCGCGATCCTGGACCCCTGGCGCGCCTGAGGCCCTCCCTTCCGCACGCGCGGGCCTCCGCACGCGCGGGCCTCCGCACGCGCGGGACCATTGCGCCTGCGCCCGGCGGGGCTTATCATCGATCCAACCTGTTTCTTGAGCAGTCGCTCAACTAAACCGCAGAGGTCGATGATGTCCCACCACGCCCCGCAGCCGATCACGCTCGAGACCATCCCGACGCCGCACCCCCTGGATCCGCTCACGGGCCCCGAGATCGCCGCCGCCCGTGCGATCCTGGTGTCGGCGGGGCTGCTCGGCGACACCGTCCGCGTGCCGATGCTGCTTCCCGACGAGCCGACCCGGGCCGAGCTCGCGGCCTGGACCCCCGGCGCCGCGATCGACCGCCGGGTGGACGCGACCCTGCTCGACACCGCGACCGGCATCGCCACGGACGTCATCGTGTCGATCACCCGCGGCGAGGTGCTGAGCGCGCAGCGCGTGCCCAACGACGCCCCGCCGTACGGCCAGCCGCAGTACCTGTTCGAGGAGTATGAACGCGCCGAGGCGATCGCCAAGGCCTCCCCCGAATGGCGCGCCGCGATGGAGCGCCGCGGACTCGCCGAGCACATCGACCTCGCGTTCTGCTCACCGCTGGCCCCGGGCTACACCGGCCGCGCCGATGAGGTCGGCCGCCGCGTGATCCGCTCGCTCACCTTCCTCCGCTACGACGAGCAGGACTCCCCCTGGGCGCACCCGGTCGAGGGTCTCGTCGTGCACATCGACCTCACCGCGAACAGCGTCATCCGGGTCGAGGACGTCGGGGACGTGCCGGTGCCGGCCGGGCACGGCAACTACTACCCCGAGGTGCAGGGCGAGGCGCGCACCTCGCTCAAGCCGATCGAGATCATCCAGCCCGCGGGGCCGAGCTTCTCCGTGACCGGATCCCTCGTGGAGTGGGAGAACTGGTCGATGCGAGTGAGCTTCAACGCCCGCGAGGGGCTGGTGCTGCACGACGTGCGCTTCGACCGCCGGCCGGTGCTGAACCGCGCCAGCGTGCCCGAGATGGTCGTCCCCTACGGCGACAACGCCCCCGGCCGGTTCTGGATCAGCTACTTCGACGCCGGCGAATACCTGCTCGGCAAGAACGCCAACCACCTGGAGCTCGGCTGCGACTGCCTCGGGGTGATCCGCTACCTCGACGGCTACGTCGCCGACGATCAGGGCAACCCGGTGCGGATCCCGAACGTGATCTGCATGCACGAGGAGGACACCGGGATCCTCTGGAAGCACACGAACCTCGAGGGTCGCTCGGACGTGCGCCGAGCCCGCCGGTTCGTCGTGTCGTACTTCTCCACCATCGGCAACTACGACTACGGCTTCTACTGGAACTTCGGCCTGGACGGCACGATCGAGGTCGTCGCGAAGGCCACGGGCATCGTGTTCGTCGGCGCCGGAGAGCCGGGCGTCCGCCAGCGGCACGCGACCGAGCTCGCCCCCGGCGTGTTCGCGCCGGTGCACCAGCACCTGTTCAGCGCGCGGCTCGACGTCGCCATCGACGGCAACGACAACCGCCTCGTCGAGATCGACGCCGAGCGCGTGCCGATGGGCCCGGAGAACCCCTTCGGCAACGCCTTCAGCTGGAGCGAGACCGTGCTCGGGTCGGAGTCCGCCGCGCAGCGCGACGCCGACACCTCCGTCGCCCGGGTGTGGGAGGTGCAGAGCGCCTCGCACACGAACGCCGTGGGCCGCGCGACCGCCTACCAGCTCGTGCCGAAGCCGACGGCGCTGCTCATGGCCGACCCCGCGTCCTCGGTCACGGCCCGCGCGACCTTCGCGACGAAGCACCTGTGGGCCAGCGCGTTCCGCGAGGGCGAGCTGTGGCCCGCCGGGCGGTTCCCGAACGCGCACCAGGGCGGATCCGGTCTGCCGGAGTACACCGCCGGCGATGCGCCGCTGGACGGCCCCGACGGCGCCGACCTCGTGCTCTGGCACACCTTCGGGCTCACGCACTTCCCGCGCCCGGAGGACTGGCCGATCATGCCCGTGGACACGGCGGGGTTCGCCTTCCGCCCGTACGGCTTCCTCGACCAGAACCCGGGCATGGACGTGCCGGAGTCCTCGCAGGCGCACGCCGTCGCCGGATCCGGATCCGCCTGCTGCGGCGGTGGCGACGGCTGCACCTGCGACCACTGACCCCCACCGTGGAGTCGTCACCCCCCACCATCGAGTCGTCCCCCTCAGCGCGGGCCCTGGGTCGCGCTGAGGGGGACGACCCGGAACGAGCGACGGCGGGTTCACACCGCCTTCGCGACGAGGCCCCCGGATCCGGCGAGCGCGTCGGCGGCGGCGATGATCGTGTCGCGCAGCGCCGCGGCGGCCCGCGTCGGCGCCATGTCGGCGCGGTGGGCGAGACTCACCGTGCGGGTGAGCCTCGCCGCGAGCGGCACGGCGCGCAGCCCGGGCCGACCGAGCGCCACCATCGCCGGGACCACGGCGACGCCGACGCCGCGCTCGACGAGGCGCAGCACGGTGTCCATCTCGGGGCCCTCCACGACGACCTGCGGCGTCAGTCCTGCCGCGGCGAAGGCGGTGTCGGTCGCCGCACGGAGCTCATAGCTGTGCGGGAAGGCGATCAGCGGCAGATCGGCGATCGCGGCGAGGGCGATGTCCCGCCCGTGGCTCACCGGCGCGAGCGCCGCGGAGGAGACCAGGACCAGGTCCTCCTCCAGCAGGGCCGTGCGGGTGAGGCTCACCGGCGAGGCCGCCGCAACGTCGGAGAAGGCGAGCAGCGCGAGGTCGAGACCGCCCTCGGCGAGCGCCGCGACGAGCCGGCGGGATCCGCGTTCGATGATCTCCAGCTCGATGCCGGGGTGCGCGGCGCGGAACGCGCTCATCATCTCGGGCACGATGCTCGCGCACAGCGACGGCGGCGCGCCCAGGCGCACCCGTCCCCGACGCAGCCCGGCGATCTCCGACATCTCCCGGCGCACCGTGGCGGCATCGGCGAGCATGCGCCGTGCATAGGGCAGCAGCACGTCTCCCGCCGCCGTGAGCGAGATGTTCCCCCGGGCGCGGTGGAACAGCTCGGAGCCCAGCTCCCGCTCGAGCGTCGAGATCTGCCGACTCAGCGACGGCTGTGCCAGATGCAGCTCCTCGGCGGCGCGCGTGAAGCTGCCGAGACGGGCGATCTCGACGAATCCGCGCAGCTGCTCGAGGTTCATGGCCATAGCCTAGGCACATTCCGCACGGCGGGATCATGCACGGGCGTAATGATCCGCGACGCGACGCGCGGTCGGCGCGGGCCGCCGACGGCCCGCGCGCACCGAACCGGGGACCAAAGGCCCGGACACCGGTCCGTCCACGATGGTAGAGTGCCCCCACGGATCGTATACAAAGTCGTCGAATCCCCTTTCATCATCCCGAGGTGATCAGCCGTGGCAGCCATTCCCGTCGCTCCCGCAGAGTCCGTCTCTACGCTCGTCGCGCGCAGCATCAGCGAGTTCCGCTCCGCCGTCTCCGACTCCTTCGTGCCGCTTCAGGTGAGCGACGGCGGATCCGACCCGTTCCGCGGCGTCATCCGCGGCGCCTCGGTCGATGAGGTGCATGTGACCGACCTCCGCGCCACGCGGCATGTGGTGGAGCGCACCCCAGAGCTCATCGCGCGCGGCGACCGCACGTTCTTCAAGGTGAGCCTGATGCTCGCCGGCTCCGGGCTGCTCATCCAGGACGACCGCGAGGCCGTGCTCACCCCCGGCGACCTGGCGGTCTACGACACCGACCGGCCGTACTCGCTCGTGTTCGACGAGGACTTCCGGACCATGGTCGTGATGTTCCCGAAGCACCTGCTGAGCCTGCCGCCGGAGATGGTCGGGCAGCTCACCGCCGTGCGGATCTCGGGCCAGGAGGGGCTCGGCGGCGTGGTCGTGCCCTACCTGCGCCAGCTCGCCACGAACCTCGACCAGCTCGCCGGCGCGACCGGCGCCCGCCTCGCGCACAGCGCGCTCGACCTCGTGTCGACCGTGTTCACGCGCGAGCTCGGCCTCGACGAGTCTGCCGCCGACCCGCACCGCGCGCTCATGCAGCGGATCCGCGGGCACATCGACCGCAACCTCGCCTCGACCGACCTCGGGCCCGCCTCGATCGCAGCGGCGCACTTCATCTCGACCCGTCACCTGCACGGGCTGTTCCAGGAGCAGGGCACCACGGTGTCCACCTGGATCCGCACCCGACGGCTCGAGCAGTGCCGCCGCGACCTTCTGGATCCGGTCCTCGCCGACCGCCCCGTCGCCGCGATCGCCGCCCGCTGGGGCTTCGTCGACGCCGCGCACTTCAGCCGCGCGTTCAAGACGGCGTACGGCGTGTCGCCCAGCGAATACCGCGCCACGCACTGACCCGGCCGCTGCAGCGGACGACGCCGCGCCGCGGGGTCGTCCGCGGGGTCGACCTTGCCATTGCGGGCACGCCCATTGACTCCCGGTGCGTGAAGGGCCTCTGAGCGTTGAGCGCGCCCGTGCGCCCGCACACGATGGACTCACACCCCCGCAGTCCGGCGGGGCAGGGTCGAAGGAGTCCCCGAGTGTCCGCTGAAGTGACCGATCCCGCGCTCGACGAGTGGCGCACCTATGACGAGTTCGCCGCCGGCATCGACACGTACCGGCTGCCGAACGTCGACCTCGACGGAACCTCCCTCGCGCTCACCCTCAACGACGGCCAGACGCTCGCCCTCGCATTCGGCCCGGGCACCGTCGCCTGGTCGGGCCTCGGCGCCTCGGGCACCGATCCCTACGATGCGGTCGCCGTGCGCGACGACGTCGTCTTCGCGAACCTGCCGCTCGAGACCCGTGAGCGCGAGGCGCTCACCGTCGTCTACTCGACGACCACGCACCGGGCGACCGTGATCCGCTCCCGGATCGCCGCGGAGGCGGTCGAGGGGACCCCGCAGGTCGGGCAGGAGTTCTGGGCGGCGACGACCGACGGCGGCACGCCGGCCGGCGAGGTGCCCGGCCCCAGCCGCGACCTCATCGGCAAGCGCAACGTCTACCGGTACAGCCCGCACCACCTCTACGAGCACGTGTACGTGTCCAGCCAGCGCTACGCCTGGCAGTGCCTCGAGGGCGTGCAGCGCGGACACGGCGACATGGATCTCTCCACCGTGTGGAAGTTCGCCGACGGCCTGTACCTGTTCTGCTTCCGCGAGTTCCGCATCGCCGTCGCCAGCGTGTGGCTGCACGACCTGGGCTACCAGCTGATGACCACCGGCATCTTCCTCGGCCTGAACGGCGAGGGGGCGTCGGAGCACTCCCGCGCCGGCGGGCACATCTACCCGCTCGGCTCGGTCTCCTACCCGGACGCCCAGCCCGTCTGATCCCCCGGATCCCGAGTGCCCCGCCCTGGTGGCGGGCGTCTCGCCCCCGCCCGATCCCGTGACCCCGAGGAGCGCCGCATGAGCAACGCCGACATCATCCGCACCCACTACGACGCCAGCGACCGCGGCGACCTCGACGGCATGCTTGCACCGCTCGCCGCCGATGTGCGCTGGACCGAGGCAGCCGGCTTCCCTTACGCCGGCACTTACGTCGGCCCCGACGCCGTGGCGGAGAACGTGTTCGCCCGCATCGCCGCGGACTGGGACGACTACACGCTCGCCGTCGATGAGGTCGTGGACGGCGGCGACACCGTGATCGGAATCGGCACCTATTCCGGCACCCACAAGCGCACCGGGCGGTTCTTCGCCGCCCGCGTCGTGCACGTGTGGCGGCTCGAGAACGGCGAGGTCGTCGCCTTCGAGCAGTTCACCGACACCGAGATGGTCTCCCGCGCGCTGCGCGACTGACCCGCACCATCCCCACCCACCTGCACCACACCGCGGGGTCCGCCCCGCACCCGAGAAGACAGGAATCACATGAACAAGCGCATCACCGCCGCAGCAGCGCTGCTCGCCGCAGGCATGCTGGCTCTGGCCGGCTGTTCGGGCGACGGCGGCTCCGGCTCCGGCTCCGGCTCCACCGACCCCATCGTCGTCGGATCCGTGAACACCATCAGCGGCCCGGCCACCTTCCCCGAGGCGTCGCAGGCCGCCAAGGCCGTGTTCGACAAGTTCAACGCCGACGGGGGCCTCAACGGCCGCAAGATCGAATACAAGGCGCTGGACGACAAGGGCGACCCCGCCACCGCGACCGCGAACGCACGCGAGATCGTCGGATCCGACAACGCGGTCGCCATGGTCGGCTCCGCGAGCCTGATCGAGTGCGACCTCAACAAGAAGTACTACGAGCAGGAGGGCATCCTCTCGATCCCCGGCATCGGCGTGGACTCGGGCTGCTTCGACAGCAAGGTCATCTCCCCCGCGAACGTCGGCCCGTACAACGACATGACGCTCACCCTGCTGTACGGGTCGGAGGAGCTCAAGCTCGACAACATCTGCATCCTGCTCGAGATCGCCGGATCCACCCGTCCGACCTACCAGGCCGCGATCGACAAGTGGACCGAGATCACGGGCAAGAAGCCCCTGTACGTCGATGACACCGTCCCGTACGGTGCGAGCGACTACACGCCGTACATCGTGAAGGCCAAGCAGGCCGGCTGCAAGGCGCTCGCGATCAACCCGGTCGAGCCCGACGCGATCGGTCAGGTCAAGGCCGCCAACGCCCAGGGCTGGAACGACGTGACCTGGCTGTACCTGACGAGCGTCTACAGCGAGAACTTCGCCAAGGCCATCGACAACGCCGGAGCCGGCATCTACGTGCCCGCCGAGTTCTACCCGTTCACGGAGGAGAACGAGGTGAACAAGGACTGGCGCGACCTGATGACGAAGAACAACATCCCGCTGAGCGCGTTCAGCCAGGGTGGATACCTCGCCGCGACGCACTTCCTCACCGTGCTGAAGGGCATGAAGGGCGACATCACCCGCGAGAGCGTCACCGAGGCGCTGAAGACCATGAAGCCGATCGACAACAAGATGATCGGCACGCCGTTCACGTTCGGCGTGGACAACACGGCGGGCTGGCCGATCGCGCTGAAGAGCGGCACGCACGCCTGGGAGAAGGTCGCCGACGACTGGTTCCGGATCCCCACCAAGTGAGCTGACGTCGTCCGTCCCGCTGCGCTGCGCGGCGGGACGGACGACGGCGGCCGTCGACGATGACGAAGAACGTCGACGATGACGAAGAAGGAAGCACCATGATCGAAGGCGCCCTGGCAGGGCTCGCGGCCGGCGGCCTGTACGCCGTGCTCGGGGTCTGCCTGACCCTCATGGCCCGGCTGGTCCGGGTCGTCAACTTCGCCCAGGCGGCGACCGGCATGTTCGGCGGGTTCTGCGCCGTGTGGCTGGTCACCAAGGCGGGCATGCCGGTGTGGATCGGATCCATCCTCGGCGTGCTGATCGGCGGCGTGCTCGCGGCGGCGATCGGCTGGATCGCCGCGACCTGGCTGTCCGAGGCATCCACCACCACGCGCTCCGCGATGACCGTGGGTCCGCTGCTGCTGCTGATCTCGCTGTCCTTCATCCTGTTCGGGAACAAGCCCCAGCCGTTCACCCCGATCATCGCCGGCCCGGCGTTCTCGATCGGCGGCGTGGTGATCAGCCAGGTCACGCTGTGGACCGTCGGCATGTCCATCGTCGTCGCGGTCGGCGTGCAGCTCGTGCTCACGCGCACCCGGGTCGGCACGCAGCTGCGCGCCCTGTCCGAGCGCCCCACGACCGCCGAGCTGCTCGGGATCCGCTCCCGCCCGCTCTCGATCGCCGTGTGGTTCGTGACGGGCATCATCAGCGCGATCGCCATCGTGATCGTCGCCCCCTCCCAGTCGAACGACGCCACCAGCCTGTCGCTGCTGATCATCCCCGCGGCGGCCGCCGCACTGCTGGGCGGCTTCAAGCGCCTGGATCTCACCGTCGTCGGCGGCCTCGTGCTGGGTGTCCTCGGCGGCCTCGTCGCGCAGATCAACGAGATCTCGCTGGTGCGCAACTTCCTCCCGTTCCTGTTCATCGTGGTCCTGCTGCTGTGGACCCAGCGCAAGGAGGTGTGGGATGCCGCACGCTGAGCCGCTCTCGCCCGCCCGTCCGTCCGCCCCCTTCCTGCAGAAGCCCGCCGTCCGTGTGATCTGGCCGTTCGTCGTGGGCGCCGCCGCGATCCTCGTGGGGTTCCTGCTCTCCAACACCCTGCCGGGCTACTTCGTGTACCTCGCGATCAGCGCGGTGATCGCCGCGATCGCGATCATGGGCCTCGGTGTCGTGACCGGCTCCGCCGGCATGATCGCCCTATGCCAGCTGACGTTCGCCGCGATCGGCGCCTGGATCGTGGCGCTCATGAACATCTGGCACGCGCCCGGCGGCTTCATCGTGTGGCTGATCCTGGGCGCGCTCGTCGCCGGCGTCGCCGGAATCCTCGTCGGCCTGCCCGCGCTGCGCCTGCGCGGCGTGAACCTGGCCGTCGTCACCCTCGGCTTCGCCGCCGCGGCCGACGTCACCCTCGTGCAGATCCAGTTCCCTGGATCCGCGGACGCCATCTCGGTCGACCGACCGGCGATGTTCTCGAACGACAAGAAGTTCTTCTTCCTGTCGATCATCGTGCTCGTCGTGTGCGCGCTGATCGTGTTCTTCCTGCAGCGCAGCCGGTGGGGGGCGAGCTGGAAGGCCGTCGCGTTCTCCGAGCGCGGCACGGCCGCCGCCGGACAGAGCGTCCAGGCCGCCAAGCTCACCGCATTCGCCATCTCCGCCGCGCTCGGCGGCGTGGCCGGAGGGCTCCTGGCCGGGCAGGTGCAGCTGCCGTTCGCCGCCAGCTTCACCCCGCTGCAGTCCCTCGCGCTGTACGTGCTGGCGATCATGAGCGGCGCGCACCTCATCGACATGGCGGTGTTCGGCGGCATCCTGTGGGTGCTCGTCCCGGAGCTGCTCAAGCGCTGGAACGTCCCGCAGGACTGGGGATTCGTGATCTTCGGCGTGCTGGGCGTGCAGGCGCTCACGAGCGGCACGAGCCTCGGGCAGGGAATCCGCAACCTCGTCTGGAAGCGGCAGGACCGCAAGACCGCGTCCGCCGCGCTCTCCGCGCTGCCGCCGGATGCGGCCGACGGCGCGGAGGAGATCCGCACGACCACCACCGCGACGATCGATCCGGCCCTGCTCACCGGCGAGCCGGTGCTCTCCGTCGAGCACCTGACCGTGGAGTTCGGCGCGCTGAAGGCGCTCGACGACGTGTCGTTCTCGGTGCCCGAGGCGTCGATCATGGGGCTCATCGGGCCGAACGGCGCGGGCAAGTCGACCTTCGTCGACGCGATCAGCGGCTTCCTGCCGAAGCACGGCGGACGGGTGCTCCTGGGAGGTCGCGATCTCGCCGGCCTGTCCCCCACGCGCCGCGCGCGCCTCGGGCTGCGCCGCACCTTCCAGCAGGACCGGGTGCCACCGCTGCTCACCGTCGGCGCGTACGTGCGCTTCGTCGCCCGGCGACGGCTGTCGACCGCCGACATCGACGAGACCCTCGCGTTCTTCGGGTGCCCGCCCGCGCGCGCCCGGCTGTCCAGCGTCGACGTCGGAACGCGGCGCTTGGTCGAGGTGGCCGCGGCGGTGCTCGCCGGCCCCCGGCTGCTGATCCTCGACGAGCCCGCCGCCGGGCTCTCGCACGACGAGCACCTGGCGCTGGCCGCGCGACTGCGCGAGCTGCCGCAGCGCTACGGCGTGGCGCTCATCATCATCGAGCACGACCTGGATCTGGTCCGCTCCGTGTGCCCGATGCTCACGGTGCTGAACTTCGGACAGGTGCTCGCCACCGGCCCGCAGGACGAGGTGCTCGCGAACCCCGACGTCATCAAGGCGTACATGGGAGAGACGGAGCTGCTGTCATGAGCGAGCTGGTGCTGCAGGACATCACCGTCAGCCGCGGAGCGGGACCGGTCATCTCGGACGTCTCACTCACCGTGCGCGGCGGCGAGGTGCTGGCGCTGGTCGGGCCGAACGGCGCCGGCAAGACGAGCCTGATCGAGTCGATCTCGGGCGTGATCGGCCACTCCGCCGGGTCGCTGTCGCTGGACGGGGAGCGGATCGACAAGCTGTCGCGCGTCGCCCGCGCCCGTCGGGGCATCGTGCACATCGAGCAGGGCAGGGCTGTGTTCCCGTCGCTGACGGTGCGCGAGAACCTGTCGCTGACCGCCCGCACCTCGGCCGACCTCGAGGCGGCGCTCGCCCCCTTCCCCGAGCTCGAGAAGCGCATCGACTCCCCCACCGCGCTGCTCTCCGGCGGTGAGCAGCAGATGGTGGTGCTCGCGCGCGCGTTCGCCGCGAAGCCGAAGATCCTGCTCATCGACGAGATGTCGCTCGGGCTCGCCCCGGTCGTGTTCATGCGGCTGGTCCCGATCGTGCAGTCGATCGCCGAGTCGGGGGTGGGCGTGCTGCTCGTGGAGCAGTTCACCCAGCTCGCGCTCGGCATCGCCCGGGACGCCGTCGTCGTCGCGGGCGGGCACGTCTCGTTCCAGGGCACCGCGGAGGACCTGCACGCCGATCCGCAGCTGCTGCACCGGGCATACCTGGGCGGCTGACACGTGAGACTCCAGATTCCGCATGAGACACCCCTGCTCGGGTGTGGTCTCATGCGGGATCTGGAGTCTCACGTTCCGGACGCTCGGACGCTTCTGACCGGACGCTCCGACGTCGGGGCGGCGCGAGCCGGATCCGGGGCTACGAGTATGTACGCCCGTTCCAGCGGAGCCAGCCGTCCTGGTGCTCCCCCGCGGGATCGCGGTGCGTCCAGTGCACCGTCCCGCCCTTGTCGCTCCACTCGTAGTCGCCGCGGAAGTCGACGCGGTCGCCCGTTGCCAGCCCCTCGAGGCGCGGGGCCAGATCGATGTTGTGGGCGATCAGGATCGAGATCCCGCCGGGCGTTCGGAGCAGGAACTTCTGGTGCCGTGATCCCTCGTCGTCATCCGCCAGGATGCGGGTGACGACGCCGGTGCCCTGGACCTC
>JAFDWP010000177.1 GCA_018268435.1 Actinomycetota bacterium | reverse complement strand
TCAGACCGGACCGGCGTCGCTCTCGCGGCGGTCGGTGCTGAAGGGAACCGCGGGCGTGGCCGTCATGATGGCCACCGGCACCGTGCTGTCCGGATGCACCGTCGCAGATCCGACCGGCCAGGGCACGACGGGCAGCCGCGGTCCGACCGCGACGTCGTCACCGGGCGGGTCCGACGCCCTCTTCGCTGAACTCGACGCCCGGATCCGAGCAGGGATGAAGAAGTACGCGGTCCCCGGGGTCGCCGTCGCGGTGCTGCACCGAGGCGACGAGTTCGTGCGCGGCTATGGGATCACGAGCGTCGACGCGCCCGTGCCGGTCGACGAGCACTCGCTGTTCCGCATCGGTTCG
The DNA here is from genome assembly GCA_018268435.1 of Actinomycetota bacterium. Classification (GTDB taxonomy): domain Bacteria; phylum Actinomycetota; class Actinomycetes; order Actinomycetales; family Microbacteriaceae; genus Microbacterium. Next base: position 4,361 of record JAFDWP010000177.1, on the reverse strand, counting down.
ACGACCAAGACGTTCACCGGGACCGCGATGATGCGCCTCGTCGATGCCGGGAAGGTGGATCTCGATCGGCCGGTGCACGACTACGTGCCCGAGTTCACCGTCGTCGACCGCCACGTCGCGGCCACGGTGACCGTGCGGCACCTGCTGAACCACACCGCCGGATGGTTCGGCGACGACCTCGCCGATTTCGGGCGCGGTGACGACGCACTCGAGCGCTACGTGGCGAGCATGGCGAGCCTTCCGCAGCTGACTCCGCTCGGCTCCACGTTCTTCTACAACAACGCCGCGGTCGTTCTCGCCGGCCTTGTGGTGGCGAGGGTGCACGGGACGCCCTTCGAGCAGGCGATGCAGGATCTGGTGCTCGACCCGCTCGGCCTCGACCAGACCCGGTTCTTCACCGACGATCTGGTCGGGCACACCTTCACCGGCGCCCACGAGGTCGTCGACGGCAAGGCGGTTCTGGATCCGGCCTTCTGGTACGTGCCCCGGTCGCTCCATCCGACCGGCGCCCTCATCTCGAGCGCTCGGGATCAGCTGACCTACCTGCGGTTCCATCTGGGCGACGGCGTCGGCCCCGATGGGCGCAGGTTCCTCAGCCCCGGCTCATTCGAGGCGATGCATGCGCACCCGGGACCGGGGGGAACGATCTTCATCGAGATCGACGGCTATGCGGTGAGCTTCCGGGTGCGGCCGACCGCCGAGGGCGTCCCGGTCGTGCAGCATGGCGGCGATTGGCCGGGGCAGCACAGCGGGATCCTGTTCGTGCCCGAACGGGACTTCGGCGTCGCCATGCTCACGAACTCGGAGGACGGGCCGAAGCTCCTGAGCGACTTCTTCCAAGGAGACTGGGCACTGTCGCGATTCGCCGGCGTGCACAACCTGCCGGCCGAGCCTCGCACGATGACCGAAGCGCAGCTCGCACCCTACGTGGGCCGGTACGACCTCTCCCAGATCATCTCCGACGGCAGCACGTTGAGCGGGATCCTCGAGCTCAGCGCAGAGAACGGGCGGTTGCGCATCCGCACGCTGAGCGCAGACGGCGCCGCACTGGACGGCGCGGCGTCCGAGTACGTGGACTTCTATCGCGACGACCACGTGGTGGGTGCGAGCCCGCTCTCGCCGCGCTCCGACTTCGTGCGCGGACCGGACGGCGAGGTCGCCTGGTATCGCACCAGCGGTCGCCTGCTTCCCAAGATCGGCTAGCGCCGGGCGCACCCGGTCTTCATGAAGCGCCCCGGGTTTGGTGCCGCATCGCCGGCGCCTCACCGACGCGTGCGTCGTGGATGCAGACCTGACGCCGCAACGATCATCTTCGAGGTCGGGGGTCGTGACCATCCGGTATCGCCTCCGGGAGAGCCTCGACGGTCGGGGGACGATGACGGGCTACTGTCGCACACATCGGGGACCCAGACCTTCCGAGCTTTGACAAGGGGTGGATGCGATGCGGCCATTGTTTCCCGGGCTGACGGTGAAGATCATCGGCCGCGAGATCCTCGCGGGAGTGACGCTGATCGCCATCTCGATCCCACTCAACATCGGATACGCCCAGATCGCAGGGCTCCCTCCGACTGCGGGGCTCTACGCGCTGATCGTGCCCACGATCGTCTACGCCGTTCTCGTGTCGAGTCGTCAGCTCGTGGCCTCCCCCGACGCCGCCGCCGCCGCACTCGTCGCCTCGTCGGTCGGCGGGCTCGCCGCCGCCGGATCCCAGAGCTATGTGGCGATGGCTCTGGCACAGGCGATCATCTGCGGTCTGCTGCTCGCTGCGATGTCCGTGCTCAAGCTCGGCTTTCTCGCGAACTTTCTTTCCAAGCCCATCCTGGTCGGATTCGTCGGCGGGCTGGCGCTCGACATCCTGGTCTCCCAGGTCGCGAAGATGCTCGGGATCAGGATCGACTCCGGCGGAGAGTTCGTCGAGAAGATCCACCAGTTGTTCGCGCATCTGGGCGCCGTTCACGGCTGGTCGTTGCTCATCTCCGTGGCAGCGGTTCTGATACTGCTCGTCGGTCGACGGCTGGCTCCGGTGATCCCCTGGGCGCTCATGGTGATGGTGCTCACCACTCTGGTCACGGTGCTTACGGGCGCAACGCAGGCCGGCGTCGCAGTCCTCGGCGAGGTGCCCGCTGGGCCTCCGGCGATCACCTGGCCGATGCTCACGTGGGACAAGTGGCTCGCGCTCGTCCCCTCAGCGATCGCGCTCACGATGGTGACGGCATCGGAAGGCCTGCTCCTCTCGCGGGCGTACGGCGAGAAACGCCGCTACCCGACTCACCCGAATCGTGATCTGCTGGCCTTCGGAGCCGCCAACATCGCAGCCGGAGCGAGTGGCGCGTTCACGATGGGATCCTCGACCAGTCGGACCGCCGCGATGGATCAGGCCGGCTCGCGTACTCAGCTTCCCTCGCTCGTTCTGGCCGTCGGCACCCTCCTGCTCCTTCTTTTCGGCACCTCGCTGCTCGCTGACATCCCCATGCCCGCGATAGGTGCGATCGTCGGAGTGGCCGTGCTTCCTCTCCTGGGAGTGGCCGACTTCCGCAAGCTCTGGCGCCTGGACCGATTCGAATTCGCAGTCGGTGCGGTCTGCTTCCTTTCCACGCTCTTCATCGGCTCGATCGCAGGCATCCTGGTCGCATTCGTCCTCGCGCTCGTCAACCTTGCTCGGCGCGCTGCTCGCCCCGCCATCGACGTGCTTTCGGCCGACGGCGATCCGACGGACTCGCTGCTCGACGGCACACCGAACCGCGTGACGACCGCACCGGGCCTGCTCGTCATCCGCATGGCCGCGCCGCTCTTCTTCGCGAACGGAGATGTGTTCGTCCAGTCAGCCAAGCGTGCGGTGAAGGCAGCGGGTGAAGCAGGCGAGCTGCGTCACCTTGTGCTTGATCTCGAAGCAGTGACCGACATCGACGTCACGTCTGCCGAGTCCTTCGAAGGACTCAAGGGGTGGTTGGCGGAGCAGAACATCTCGCTCGGGTTCAGTCGGGTGCGGCTCTCCGCCCGCCCGCGCCTGGAGCGTTTCGGGATCATCGCCGACGAGCTTGTCTACCCCACCAATCGGGCGGCCGTCGCCGCATTGAGCACGAAAGAGAACGGAGAACCGCTCGGTTGATCACGACGATGGATCATGACGTGAACACGGACGGCGGTCGAGACGGCGCTCAGGGTCGCACGATGCGGACGCTCGGATCGTCGGACCGATCCGCGGTGAGGCAGATAGTCGCGTAGCTCATGGTGAAGCTGCCGCCGTGGCGTGCCAGTCCAGGCGGACCCGCTCCGGATCGGTGAGCAGGCCGGAGTCCCGAATGCCGTCTTCCGCTCGGGCGAGCATGTTCCGGTAGGTCGTATCGGTCCGCATCGTCACCGAAGACTCGGTGATGTCACGGTGCTGGAACGGGGCGGGCTCGGGTGGCGGCCCGCTGAGAGTGGCCCCGTGCCCACCACCTCGCGGTCCGAGCTCGACCCTCAGAACGAGGGACGCAGCTCGTCGTGGATCGTCTCGAGGTTGGCCGGGGTGATCTTCCAGCGCGAGGTGTCCGAGTCTTCGAAGGTGATCTCGTAGTCGCCGGTCACGCGATCGATCTGAACCAGCATGCGGGTCGGCCATGCCTCGCCCGGCTGGTAGAGGGACTCCAGGTATGTGCGCAGAGACGGGTCCAGCGCCATGATGTCGAGGCTTCCGACGCCCGGCACGCCGTCGGCGTCGTACACGTACACCGCCGCACGTGACACCGGGCTGAACGGACTGTCCATCGGGTCGAGCACGGCCACCATCGAAACCCAGTCCTCGCCCTCAGGGGGCTCAAGGCTCTCCAGCAGGCTCCGGATCAGCGCGGCGCTCGCGTCATTCGATGTCATTGCTCTTCGTCCCCTTCGCCGGGATGCCACGCTGGGCGCCGGTCCGGCGAGGCTACCATCCCGCTTCGGCTCGGCCCCGCCCGGAAACCAGAGAAGCTCCGCTTTCGCGGAGCTTCCGAATGGTGGGGCTCCTACGGAGCCACTGCAATCGAGCGGATACCGCCGCCCGACTGACCGCCCTTATTGTGAGCGCACGCTCACAATCTGTCAAGCGTGCGGCATCTCGACCTCTTCAAGCGGCTCGGCGGCCGAAAAAGCTACCCGACGCCGATGTCGAGGCGGTCGTCGCCGAGTACCTGGCAGGCCGCACGATGAACGACATCGCGCGAGAGCGGAACATCCATAGCACGACCATCGCCGCCGCACTGGAGCGCGCTGGCGTTGCGCAGCGGCCCAAGGGCATGAATGCCGAGCAAGTCGATCAGGCTGTCGAGTTCTACGTATCCGGGCTGTCGCTCGCGACGGTCGGCTCGCGGCTGGGATTCACCGCGCGCACGATTCGTGCC
>JAFDWP010000176.1 GCA_018268435.1 Actinomycetota bacterium | reverse complement strand
TCATCTACGGATTCGGCTGGGGCATCGCCGGATCCGCGTTCGGCACCGTCGTCGCCCAGTGGGGCATGGTCGGCGCCTACGTTCTCGTGATCGGGCGCCTGGCCCGCCGGCACGAGGCGTCGGTCGCGCCCGAGATCAGCGGGATCCGCGGATCCGCACGCACGGGGGGCTGGCTGTTCCTGCGCACCGTGAGCCTGCGCATCGCCCTGCTCGCCACAGTCGGCATCGCGACCGGCATCGGCACCCGCGAGCTCGCCGGCTGGCAGGTCGTGTTCACGATCTTCTCCGCCGCGGCGTTCGCGCTGGACGCCCTCGCGATCGCCGCGCAGGCCCTGATCGGAAAGAGCCTGGGTGCCGAGGATCCGAACGGCGCACGGCACGTCCTCGCCCGCACCGTCGCGTGGGGCGCCTGGTTCGGCGTGATCGTCGGCGTGCTCATCGCGGCGCTGTCGGCCGTCATCGGACTCGCGTTCACCGGGGATCCGACCCTCGCCGCCCTGATCCAGCCGGCGCTGATCGTGCTCGCGGTCGCGCAGCCGATCGCGGGCATCGTCTTCGTGCTGGACGGGGTGCTCATGGGCGCCGGCGACGCGCGGTACCTCGCCCTCGCGGGCGGCCTGAACCTCGTACCGTTCCTGCCGGCACTCGCGATCATCGCCGCGACCGGCGTCTCGGGCGTCGCGGGCCTGATCTGGCTCGCGGTGGCGTTCTTCGGCGTGTACCTGTGCGCCCGCCTGCTCACGCTCGGCTTCCGGGTGCGCACCGGGCGCTGGCTCGCCGTCGAGGTCTGATCCGGATCCGACACGGCGTGGCGGACGTCGATCCGAGCCGCACTGCACACGGGTCGGCGGTGGCGCCCGGGCTCAGCCGGGTGCCTCCGGCAGGCGGGCTCAGCCGACGTGCCTCCGGCACCACTCGTACATGATCACGGCCGCGGCGGCACCGGCGTTGATCGAGCGGGTGGATCCGTACTGCGTGATCTCGACATGCCCCGACGCCGCGGCGAGCGCCTCGTCCGACAGGCCCGGACCCTCGGCACCGAACAGCAGCACGCAGCGCTCGGGCAGCTCTGCGCGGTCGACCGGCACCGCGCCCTCGAGATTGTCGACCGCGATGATCGGGATCCGCTCCGCCGCGGCCCACTCCGCGAACTCGGCCACGGTCTCGTGGTGCACGACATGCTGGTACCGATCGGTCACCATGGCGCCGCGCCGGTTCCACCGCCGCCGGCCGATGATGTGCACGGTGTCGGCGAGGAAGGCGTTGGCGCTGCGCACGATCGAGCCGATGTTCAAATCGTGCTGCCAGTTCTCGATTGCGACGTGGAACCCGTGCCGCCGCGCGTCGAGGTCGGCGACGATCGCCTCCATGCGCCAGTACCGGTAGGCGTCGACGACGTTGCGCCGGTCGCCGTGCGCGAGCAGCTCCGGGTCATAGCGCTCGTCGGAGGGCCACGCGGCGGGACCGCCGGGCCACGGTCCGACACCGTGCGCGACCTCCGGCTCCGATGCGGAATCCGGATCCCGCTGCACGCCCGGTCCCGTCCCGGACTTCGGCGCGAGCTCGGGTGCGGATCCGGGATCGACGTGATGTTCGGGTTCGGGGGCCTCGGGGTCCTGCATCACGCCAGCGTATCCAGCGCGATCGCACGGACTCGATCCGAACGGACTCGGATCCTGATATTTCGGGACACCGAAAAGTAGCGTAGATTTTCGGTGTGCCTAAAGGATCACTGACGATCGCGCCCCCGCGCTCGTCGACTCCGGAGTCCCTCCGCGGCGCCGCGCTGCTCGGGCCGGCGCTCGTCGCCGGTGTGGCCTATGTGGATCCGGGCAATGTCGCGAGCAACATGACGGCCGGCGCGAGCTACGGCTATCTGCTGGTGTGGGTGGTCGTCGTCGCGAACGTGATCGCGTGGCTCGTGCAGTACCTCTCCGCGAAGCTCGGCGTCGTCACCGGGCGCAGCCTGCCCGAGCTGCTCGGGGAGCGCCTGCAGCACCGCGCCGCCCGGCGCGCGTACTGGTTTCAGGCCGAGCTCGTCGCCATGGCGACCGACATCGCCGAGGTCATCGGCGGCGCCGTCGCCCTGCAGCTGCTGTTCGACCTCCCGCTGCTGCTCGGCGGACTGATCACCGGCGCCGTGTCGATGGTGCTGCTCGCCGTGCAGGGTCGCCGGGGCGCGCGCCCGTTCGAGTTCATCGTGATCGGACTCCTGGTCGTGGTCACCGTCGGCTTCCTCGCGGGATTGCTGGTCGCCCCGCCGGATCCGTCCGCCGCGCTCGGCGGACTGGTGCCGCGCTTCACCGACTCCGGATCGGTGCTGCTGGCCGCGTCGATCCTGGGTGCCACGATCATGCCGCACGCGATCTACGCGCACTCGGCACTCGCGCGGGACCGGTTCGGAACGGCCGCCGCGCACTCCCCCGCCGCTCTGACGGGCGCCGCGGAGCGGATCCCCGGCGTCCCGAGCGATCGCGTGCACTCCGTCGCGCGCCTGCTCCGTGTGACCCGGTGGGACGTCACCCTCGCCATGGTCGTCGCGGGCGCGGTGAACCTGGGGATGCTGCTGCTGGCCGCCACGACGCTTCCCGGGGTGGCCGGCACCGACTCGCTCGAGGGGGCGCACGCCGCGCTCAGCACCCAGCTCGGTCCGCTGATCGGCACGCTGTTCGCCGTGGGGCTGCTGGCCTCGGGGCTCGCCTCCACGGCGGTCGGCGCGTATGCCGGCGCGGAGATCATGCACGGCCTGCTGCGGGTGCGCATCGCGATGCCGGTGCGACGGCTGGTCACCCTGATCCCGGCGCTGCTCATCCTCGGGCTCGGCGTCGACCCCACGTTCGCCCTGGTCCTCAGCCAGGTGGCGCTGTCGTTCGGGATCCCGTTCGCGCTCATCCCCCTGGTCGCGCTCACCGCCCGCCGCGGCACCCTCGGCCGGTACGCGAACCGTCCGTGGACGACCGTCGCCGGCATCGTCGCGGCCGGGCTGCTCGTCACGCTCAACGCCGTGCTGCTGTGGCTGCTGCTGACGGGCGTGTAGGCAGGCGTGGGGGTGCGGGGCGAGACGGCACCATCTGCGACGGGAGCGGATCTGGACACGAGCGGATCCGGTGACGCGATCCGTCACGCGGGCGGATCCAGAACGCACCCGGATCCACCCGCCCCGAGACCGCCCGGATCCACCGGACGGATGAGGCGCCCGGCAGCCGGCGTTCAGCCGCCGCCGGTAGGCTCGAGGGATGGCCAGATCCCGCCGCCCGTCCGCCGCACAGCGCGCCGCAGAGAAGGCCGAAGCGCAGGCCGCCGCCCGGCGCGCCCTGCGGATCACCTCCTGGGCGTCGGTCTTCACCGCCGCGCTCGGCATCCTGCTGCTCGCCCTGCCGAAGCTGCTGCCGTTCGGCGGCCCGTGGGTGCAGCTCGTGCTCGGCGCGCTGACCCTGATCCTGTCGTTTCGCGCCCGCGCCATCGGCATGCGCGGCGTCGAGGGCTTCGACGGACGCCTGTCGCTGGTCGGCGCGATCGCCGGCTTCGCGATCATGTTCTTCGCCGGCCAGGCCGCGTTCGCCGCACTCTCCGCCCTCACGCACTGACCCCCACTTCCGAGTCGTCCCCCTGAGCGCGGTCCATAGGTCGCGCTGAGGGGGACGACTCGCATGTGGGAGGGGGCGGATAGGGTGGGGGCGTGGCATCCCCCGCGGCCGACGACTACCTGAAGACGGTGTACGCGCACACCGAATGGCAGCCGACGCCGATCACGCCGTCGCAGCTGGCCGCCAAGCTCGGCATCGCGCCGTCGAGCGTGACCGAGATGGTGAAGAAGCTCGCCGCTGCCGGGCTCGTCTCGCACGTGCCCTACGGCGCCGTCCGCCTCACCGAGGACGGCGAACAGCGCGCACTCGCGATCGTCCGCAGGCACCGCCTCATCGAGACCTGGCTCGTGCGCGAGTTCGGCTACGCCTGGGACGAGGTGCACGACGAGGCGGAGGTGCTGGAGCACACCATCAGCGACCGCCTGCTCGAGGGCATCGACACGCGCCTCGGCAGGCCGCGGTTCGACCCGCACGGCGACGCGATCCCCGACGCCACGGGCCGCGTCGAGCGCGAGCCCTTCGTGCTGCTGGGCGACGCCGCAGCCGGTCACACGGGCCGCGTGCTGCGCGTGGACGACCGGGATCCCGACCTGCTGCGCGCCCTGGAATCGGCAGGTCTCGTGATCGGCGGCGACATCACGGTGATTGCAGGCGGACTGCGCATCGGCGGCGCCGACGTCGCGCTCCCCGGCACCGCGGCCGAGGTGGTCTGGCTCTCGGCCTGACGCCCGGACAGGGCGAGGCAAACCTGCGCCCCTCCCGCCCGCCACGGACCGTACTCAGGACCGATTCCGCATGGTGGCGTGAACACGGCCCGTTTCGAGCCTCCGCCGCAAATTCGTCCTGAGAAAGAGTCGGGATCCGGTCGTCATCTCCGCGTAACCCGGCGGCTCTAGGCTGAGCGCATGGCATCACGCGCAGACATCGAATGCTGGCTCACCGACATGGACGGCGTGCTGGTGCATGAGAACGACGCCCTGCCCGGCGCCGCCGAGCTGCTCGCCGGCTGGGAACGGGACGGCATCCCCTACCTCGTCCTCACGAACAACTCGATCTTCACCGCCCGCGACCTCTCTGCGCGGCTGCGGGCGAGCGGCCTGCACGTGCCGGAGAACCGGATCTGGACCTCCGCGCTCGCGACCGCCGACTTCCTCAAGCAGCAACTCCCCGGCGGATCCGCGTTCGTGATCGGCGAGGCCGGGATCCTCACCGCGCTGCACGAAGCGGGCTTCATCATGACCGAGACGGATCCCGACTTCGTCGTGGTCGGCGAGACCCGCAACTACTCGTTCGAGGCCATCACCAAGGCGATCCGGCTCATCGAGAACGGCGCGCGCTTCATCTCCACCAACCCCGACGCCACCGGCCCGAGCGCCGACGGACCGCTGCCGGCCACGGGCGCGATCGCCGCGCTCATCACCAAGGCGACCGGGCGCGAGCCGTATGTCGTGGGCAAGCCGAATCCGATGATGTTCCGCTCCGCGCTGAACAAGATCGGCGCGCACTCGAAGAAGACCGGGATGATCGGCGACCGCATGGACACCGACATCGTCGCCGGCATCGAGGCGGGCCTGCACACCGTGCTCGTGCTCACCGGGATCAGCGACAGCGGCGAGATCGAGAAGTACCCGTTCCGGCCGGATGAGATCGTCGGCGGCGTGGTCGACCTCGTGCCGGCACCGCGGGAGACGCCGGCCGGCGACGCCGCCGAGGCGCCCGGATCGGCTGCCGGGATCTGACGTGGGCGCACTCGACGAGGGGGAACGGGTCACTGCGGCGGATGCCGCTGCCTGGCGCTCCTGGCTCGTCGTGAACCACGCGACGGCGACGGGGGCGTGGCTGGTGCGCCCGCGTCCCGGCAACGAGGACACCCACATCGGCTACGAGGACGCGATCCTGCAGGCCCTGTGCTTCGGCTGGATCGACGGACCGGTGCGCAGCTTCGACGAGCGGATCGGCGGACTCTGGTTCGCGCCGCGTCGGGCATCGAGCGGATGGGCGGCCACGAACAAGGCCCGGGTGGCGCTGCTCGAGGAGGCGGGTCTGCTGGAGGCGGCGGGGATCCGCGCGATCGAGATCGCGAAGGCCAACGGCGCCTGGACCGTGCTGGACGGCCCGGAGGCCGGCATCGAGCCCGACGACCTGACGGCCGCGCTCGATGCCTCCCCCGCCGGACGCGCGGGATGGGATGCCTTCCCGCCCTCGGCGAAGAAGGTCGGCCTCACGCAGATCGCGATGGCGAAGCGGCCGGAGACGCGGGCGGCGCGCATCGCGAAGATCGTGTCCGACGCCGCCGAGGGGAGGAGACCATGAGCACGAACCCGATCCTCTGGGTGGCCCTGGTGGTCACGCTCGGCACGCTCACCGCCTGGATCGTGCAGCTCGTGCGCAACCGCCGCGGTCGTGCCGACGGACGCGGCCCGTGGTGGGAGGGCCCCTGGGACGAGGACGACCGCAAGGGCCCGCCCGGTTCCTGAGCGAGCGGTTCCTGAGCGAGCGCAGCGAGACGAAGGACGTCTCGTCGCTGCGCTCCTCGCTCAGGGACCGGACAACCCCCTGAAACGCCGCCCGCTCAGGAGAGCCGGAGCGAGGCGATCGCGGCGACGGGATCCGGCAGCCGCAGCGGACCGGATCCGGGCGTGATCGTGCCGAGGATCCGCGCAGCGCGCGCACCGGTCGCGCCGGGCAGCACCGCCGGCACGCCGTGCAGCGTGCACCAGCCGATGAGGGCGAACAGGATCGCCTCCTTGGCGTCCGCGGGGGCGCCCAGCGCGTCGGCCGAGATCACCTCGACTCCGGGGAGCGCGGCGCGCAGCCCCGCCATGACGACCGGGTTGTGCGCTCCGCCGCCGGAGACGGCGAGCAGCCGAACGCCGCGCACCGCGATGTCGTGGGCGACGGTGCGCACCGTGAGCTCGGTGAGCGTGCGCACCAGATCGGCATCGGCGACGTCGCGGCCGAGCGCGGCGCAGTGCTCCCGCACGTACGCGAGGTGGAAGTGCTCCTTGCCGGTGCTCTTCGGCGCCGGCAGCGCGTAGTACGGCTCCTCCAGGAGCGCGGCGAGCAGCGCGTCGTCCACCCGACCGGCGGCGGCGACCCGGCCGTCGGCGTCGTAACCGCGCGCGTCGAGCCCACGATCCTGGATCACCGCATCGATGAGCGCGTTCGCCGGACCGATGTCGTACCCGAGCACCGAGCCGGATCCGATCACGGTCACGTTCGCGATGCCGCCCAGGTTCAGCGCGGCGGCCGCACCGCCGGGCGGCACGGCGTCGCGCAGCAGCAGGTCGTCCAGGAACGGGACCAGGGGCGCACCTTGCCCGCCGGCGGCGATGTCGCGGATCCGCACGTCCGCGACGACCGGCACCCCGAGCCGCTCGGCGATCCACGCCGGCTGCCCCAGCTGCAGCGTGCCGCGGGCGCGTCCGTCCTCGACCCAATGGAACACGGTCTGCCCGTGCGAGCACACCGCGTCCACGCCTCCGACCGCCGACGCGGCGGCCTCGGCGGCGTCCGCGAACGCCTGCCCGATCAGGGTGTCGAGCTCGGCCACCTCGGCGAGCGTCGTGGGTGCGGGCGGCAGCGCCGCGACCAGCCGGGCGCGCAGCTCCGGCGCGTACGGCGTCTCCGCGGCGTGCCGCACCGTGCCCCGCAGCACGGCGCCGCCCCCGACCGCGCCCTCCTCGCCCTCGATCCGGAAGTCGACGACGGCGGTGTCGATCCCGTCGTGCGAGGTGCCCGACTGCAGTCCGAGGATGCGCATGAGACCGACCTTTCGAGAACCGGATCCGGCCCGGTCAGCGCAGCACGAGCGCGGCGGCGCCGATGAGCGGACCCTCGTCGCCGAGGCCGGAGCGCACGACGCGCGTCCGGCGGGAGTAGTCGTGCGCGGCGGTCGCCGTGAGCGCCGCCTGCACGAGGTCGACGTAGTCGTCGGCGACGCGGGAGAACCCGCCGCCGATCGCGACGACCTCGAGGTCGACGAGCGTCGAGGCGTCGGCGAGCGCGGCCCCGACCGTGCGGGCCGAGCGCTCGATCGCCGCGCGCGCGATGGCGTCGCCGGCCGCGGCGTCGCGGGCGAGATCCTCGCCGCGCTCGCCGGTCCAGCCCTGTGCGACGGCCCACGCCACGCTCGCGGGGCCCGAGGCGACCTGTTCGACGGTGAGTTCGGGGGTCGCGTGCACCTGGCCGAGGTGGCCGGCGTTGCCCGAGGCGCCGGGCAGGTAGCGGCCGTCCACGACGAAGCCGCCGCCGACGCCGGTCGAGACCACGATCGACAGCGAGGCGGCCGCGCCCTGGGCGGCGCCGAGCCAGGCCTCGGCGAGCGCGAGGCAGCCGCCGTCGTGCGCGAATACGGTCGGCACGGGGATCCCGGCCGCGGCCGCGGCGGATTCCCGCACCGCGCCGCGCAGGTCGAACCCCCGCACCCCAGGCATGTTCACCGGGATGATCGTGCCCCGCTCGCGATCGATCGGCCCGGCGCTGCCGACGCCCGCGCCGATCAGTTCGGATCCGGCCTCGAGCCCGGCGATCGCGTGCGCGACGACCTCGTCGATCGCCGTGCGCATCGAGGCGAACGTCGCGTCGGGTCCGGTCGAGCGGCGACTGCGGGTGCCGTCGACGACGGTGCCGTCTGCGCGCACGACCGCGGCTTCGAGCTTGGTGCCGCCCACGTCGACGGCGAGCGCGACGCGGCGGTCTTCGGATCCGGTCATGGTGCACTCCTCACCGAGACATCGATACCGGCGCCGACCGCGACGCCGGATCCGCCCCCGACCCTGCCGCTCGCCCCGCCGCCGAGCGCGACGGATGCACGACCGTGCGACGGATGCACGACGGATCCGCGGATCCCGTCCTGCATCCGGGTCCGTGTCGTGCAGGCGTGGCGGGGAACCGGGATCACTGCGGGTCGAGCCCGAGGTCGTCGAGGTCGATCGCCGCGAGCCACTGCAGGCCGGCGGCCTCGATCGCGGCCTGGGCGCCGGTCTTGCGGTCGACGATCGAGATCACCGCGACCGGCTCGGCCCCGGCGGCGCGGAGCACCTCGACGGCCTTGAGCGGGGATCCGCCCGTGGTCGAGGTGTCCTCCACCACGACGACGCGCTTGCCGGCGACGTCGGCGCCCTCGATCTGACGGCCGCGGCCGTGGTCCTTCGGCTCCTTGCGCACCACGAACGCGTCGACCGGCTCTCCGGCGCGCACCGACTCGTGCATCACCGCGTTCGCGATCGGGTCGGCGCCCAGCGTGAGACCGCCGACGGCCGCGATGCCGTCGAGGCCCTGCATCAGGTCGAGCACGATGCGCCCGATCGCCGGGGCCGCACGGTGGTCGAGCGTGAGCCGGCGCATGTCGACGTAGTACGTCGCCTGCTTGCCGCTGGCGAGGGTGAAGTCGCCGTGGAACACCGCCTCGTCCTTGATCAGGGCGATGAGGGCCTGGCGGTCTGCTTCGAGTTCCGGGGTGCTGAGCGTCACGGCTCAAGTCTAGGGTCGGCCGGTCCGGATCCGCCCTGGCCGCGTCCGGTGCGACGGTGCGAGGATGGCGATGTCCGCGATGGTGCCGCGACCCGCGACGCCGCGACCGTGACGAGGAGGATCGCATGCTCGACGTCGACACCTATGCCGCCCTCGCCCGGCTCAAGCCGGTGCCGCCGCTGGAGCTGTCCAGCCCCGACTTCGACGCCGACGGCCCGCTCCCGGTCTGGGCCTGGTCGTCGGACCGCGGCGGAGAGGACCGCTCCCCCGGACTCGTGTGGGGCGAACCGCCGGCGGGCACGAAGAGCTTCGCGCTCTCCGTCTACGACCCCGACGCCCCGACCGGATCCGGATTCTGGCACTGGGCGGTCGCGAACCTCCCCGCCGGCGTGCGCTCGCTGCCCGCGGGTGCGGGCGACGGCGAGCCCGGATCCCTCCCCGCGCAGGCGATCACCCTGCCGAACGAGGCCCGGCTGCCGCGCTACATCGGCGCCGCCCCGCCGGCCGGCACCGGCGTGCACCGCTACGTGATCACGGTCGACGCACTCGACATCGAGGAGATCGACCTCGGCGGCGACGAGACGCCGGCATACCTCGGCTTCAACCGGCACTTCCACGTGCTGGCGCGCGGGATCCTGGTCGGGACGGCGGATCCGACCGAGCGCTGAGGCGGATCCGACCGAGCGCTGAACCGTCTCCGACCGAGCGCTGAGCCGGATCGACCGAGCGCTGAGCCGGATCCGACCAGTCCCTCGCCGTTCAGTGGATCCGTATTTTTCGAGATGTGGAAGTTAACCTTCGCATTGTGATAATCTTGACGTCGAGAGAGATCACGCCGAGGGAGACGCCGATGTCCACTCACCGACAGACCGTCACGATCACGTATGAGACGGCCGCACGCGCCGTGGCGCTGGCCCTTGAGATCGGCGCCGAGCGGGGACTGCCCACGGTCGCCGCCGTCGCGGATCCGTCCATGACGCTGATCGCCTACGGCATGGCCGACGGGGCGACCCCGCACAGCGCCGAGACCTCGCAGCGCAAGGCGCAGAGCAGCGCCTCGATCCGCCGCCGCACCGGCGAGATCCCCGCAGAGCTCGCCGGTCCGCTGCCGCTGGCCACCGGCGGCACCATGACCACGATCGACGGAGGTGCGCCGATCGTCTTCGGCGACCTGCACGTCGGCGGCCTCGGCATCGCCGGCGGTCCACCGGCGATGGACGCCGAGATCGCCCTCGAAACCCTCAAGCGCCTCGGCGCCCGCACAGAAGGAATGCACCCATGACCTCGTACCTCTCCCGCGCAGACCTGTCGGTCGCCGCGCCGATCGTCGAGTTCGCTGAAGCGTCGCTTGCCGATTCCGGTCGTGACGCCTCCGCGTTCTGGGCCGGCGTGAGTGCGATCGTCCACGACCTCGTGCCGCGCAATGCCGCGCTGCTCGCCCGTCGTGACGACCTGCAGGCGCAGATCGACGAGTACCACCGGCAGCACCCCGGACAGCCCGATCCCGTCGCCTACCGCGCGTTCCTCACCGAGATCGGCTACCTCGTGCCCGAGCCCGCGCACGTGCAGGTCACCACCGAGAACGTCGACCCCGAGATCGCGACCATGGCCGGGCCGCAGCTGGTGGTGCCGCTGCTGAACGCGCGCTTCGCGCTGAACGCCGCCAACGCCCGCTGGGGCTCGCTGTACGACGCGCTCTACGGCACCGACGCCATCGAGCAGACCGGCGACCTCGCCCCCGGCCGCGAGTTCAACCGC
>JAFDWP010000175.1 GCA_018268435.1 Actinomycetota bacterium | reverse complement strand
CTGGGGATCTGGCTGGTCGGATCCCTGCTGTTCGCCATGGTCGGCGTCACGCGGATGACGCACAAGCGCACACTGCGCGACCTGCAGCCCAGCCTGATCGGCTGAGCGCCGCGGCGGCGCGGCCCGGCCGCGTCCCTGTCTCAGGATGGATTTCGTCGTCGCCCCGAATATCGACCCCGATTCCGGGCTTTCCGAGAATTCATCCTGAGACAGGTCCGGACGCGATCGCAGAGCAGCCCCGCAGCCCCGCAGCCCCACTTCGACGCGGCCGTCGGGCCACCCCGACGGCCGCGCTCCCCGATAGGATGCGAGCACGCCTCACCGCGGAGACGCGCTCCTTCCGACCGTGACACTCCGTGTCACCCGAAGGAGCTCGCGATGTCGTCTGCCGAACCCACGGTGAAGCCGCGCCGCCGCGTCGGCCGGATCATCGGACGCACGGTCTTCGGCGTGATCGCCGGCATCGCGGTGCTCGCCACGGCGGCCGCCCTGTTCCTGGTGTGGACCGTGCAGCGCTCGTTCCCGCAGACCTCGGGCGCGCTGGAGCTGAAGGGGCTGCAGGCGCCGGTGAGCGTGCAGCGCGACGACCGCGGGATCCCGACGGTGGTCGCCGACAACGCCCACGACCTGTTCTTCGCACAGGGCTTCGTGCACGCACAGGACCGATTCTGGGAGATGGACTTCCGCCGACACGTCACGAGTGGTCGAGTGGCCGAGCTGTTCGGCGCCTCGCAGGTCGCCGCCGACAAGTTCCTGCGCACCATGGACTGGCACGGGATCGCCGAGAAGGAGGTCGCGGCGATGGACGCGACCACCCGCGGCTACTACGAGGCCTACGCCGACGGCGTGAATGCGTACATCGCCGATCACAAGGGTGCGGAGGCATCGTTCGAATATGCCGTCGTCGGCATGACCAATTCCGGCTACGAGATCGAGAAGTGGACGCCCGCCGACTCCGTCGCCTGGCTGAAGGCGATGGCATGGGACCTCCGCGGCAACGTCGAGGATGAGACGACGCGCGCGCTGCTGGCACCCACGGTCGACCCGGCCACGATCGACGAGATCTACCCCGCATACCCGTTCGACAGCCACCCGGTGATCGTGCCGACCATCACCGGGATGGATCAAGGCGGATCCGGCGCGGCGAGCGCAACGACCGCCGGGGCGACCGCGGCTTCGGACGAAACGACCGCCGCCACCGTGCAGTGGACCACGGCGAACAGCACCCTCGAGGCCGTGCAGACGCTGCTCGGCAACCCCGGCGAGGGCATCGGATCCAACTCCTGGGTCGTCTCCGGATCCCTCACGGCCACAGGCAAGCCGCTGCTCGCCAACGACCCGCACCTCGGCGCGGCGCTCCCCTCCGTCTGGTACCAGATGCAGCTGCGGTGCCGCACGGTGAGCGCCGCCTGCCCGTTCGATGTCGGCGGATTCTCGTTCTCCGGCCTGCCCAGCATCGTGATCGGCCACAACGCCGATATCGCCTGGGGCTTCACGAACCTGACCACCGACGTCACGGATCTGTACATCGAGAAGGTCGACGGCGACTCCTACTGGCGCGACGGAGCGCGCGTGCCCCTGCAGACGCGCACCGAGACCATCAAGGTCGCCGACGCCGACGACGTCACGCTCACCGTCCGCGCGACCGTGCATGGACCGATCATGTCCGGGCTCGCCGAAGACTTCGCGGCGCTGGCGAAGACGCCCATCGTGGGACAGCCCGACGCGGCGTCCCCAGGCGGGGAGACCGGCGCGGCGCCCGATGCCGCCACCGATGCACTCCCCGGCCAGTACGCCGTGAGCCTGCGCTGGACCGCGCTCGAGCCCGGGACCACGGCGAGCGCCGTCTTCGGGATGAACACCGCGAAGGACTTCACCGACTTCCGCCGGGCCGCGTCGCAGTTCGACGTGCCGGCGCAGAACCTCATCTACGCCGACCAGAAGGGGAACATCGGCTACCAGACCCCCGGGCGCCTGCCGATCCGCGGCGCCGGCAACGGATATCTGCCGCAGCCCGGCTGGTCGAGCGCCTCCGACTGGACCGGCTGGATCCCGTTCGACGAGCTCCCGGTGTCGTACAACCCCGATGAGGGCTACATCGTCACCGCGAACAACGCGATCGTGCCCGACAGCTACCCCTACTTCCTCTCCCGGGACTGGGACTACGGCTACCGCGCTGCGCGCATCGTCGAGCTCCTCGAACGCCGGGCGAAGCAGCATCCGCTCACGGCTCAGGACATGCGCGACATCCAGTTCGACCAGCAGAGCTGGATCGGCAAGCGGCTCGCCTCCGCGATGCAGGACGTACCGGGCCTCGACGCCGATGCCGCGAAGGGCGTCGCCCTGCTCAAGGCCTGGGATGCGCAGGCCACGGCGGACTCCCCCGCCGCCGCCTTTGCGAGCGTGCTCTGGCAGAACCTGGCGATCAACGTCTTCGCGAACCGCGAGCACCCCCTGCCGATGGACGGACAGGGGCGGCTCTTCACCGTGATCGGGTCGATGCTCGACGAGCCGGACGACCCGCTTTGGACGAACGAGAAGATCGGCGTCTCCGGACGCGACGCCATGCTCGCCCTCTCGGCGAAGCAGGCCTACGACGAGCTCGTGAAGGAGCAGGGGTCGGATCCGGCCCGGTGGAACTGGGGCGATCTGCACGCGATCACCCTCACGCACCAGACCCTCGGCACCAGCGGCATCGCCCCCATCGAGTGGATGTTCAACCGCGGGCCGTACCCGGTCGGCGGCGGATCCTCGCTCGTCGACGCGACGGGCTGGGTGCTCGGCGACTCGTACGCCACGACGACCGTGCCGTCGATGCGGATGGTCGTGGACCTCTCCGACTTCGACGCCTCGACCTGGAACCACCTCACCGGAGCGAGCGGTCACGCCTTCAGCCCGCACTACACGGATCAGGCGGAGAACTGGTCGAAGGGCGTGCAGTCGCCGTGGGCCTTCTCCGCCAAGGCGGTGGCCGCCGCGACCGTGGACACGCTCACGCTGAAGCCCCGCGGCTGACCCGCCCGGGCGCTTCGAGAGCCTCAGCGACCGGCCCCTGAGGCTCTCGAACGGGCAGGTCCGGTCCCTGAGGCCCTCGAAGGGACCCGTCCGGTCCCTGAGGCCCTCGAAGGGACCCGTCCGGTCCCTGAGGCTCTCGAAGGGACGCCCACCGTCACAGCGACCAGGTGTGCACCGGCTGACCGGTGTGCATGTGCACCAGGTAGTCCGCGAGCATGCCGTGCAGGGCCTCCGACCGCGTGGCCCCGTTGCGCTCGCGGGCGGCGACGCTCTCGCGCTGCCAGACCGCGCCATTGCGCCCGGTGAGGCAGCGCTGCTCGATCACGCCGAGGTAGCGGTCGCGTTCGGCCGGATCCACCCCGTACCCGTCCAGCCCCTCGGCGGCCAGCGGCAGCAGCCGGCGCAGCACCAGCTCCCGCGGGCCGACCCACCCCACCTCCGGCCAGTACAGGCGCGACTCGATGCCGTCCCGTGCCGCCGAGTGCAGGTTCTCCTCGGCCGCGTCGAAGGTCATCTGCGTCCAGAGCGGACGGTCCGCCTGGGCGAGCGCGTGCACCAGACCGTAGTAGAACGCAGCGTCGGCCAGAACGTCGATGATGGTCGGACCCGCCGGCAGCACGCGGTTCTCCAGACGCAGGTGGTAGTGCTCGCCGCTGCCGTCGTAGATCGGACGGTTCCAGCGGTAGACGGTGCCGTTGTGCATCCGCAGCTCGGAGAGCGCGGGGGATCCGCCCCGAGCGAGCACCTCGAACGGATCCTCGTCGCTCGTCACCGGCAGCAGCGCGGGGAAGTAGCGCGAGTTCTCCTCGAACAGGTCGAAGATCGAGGTCACCCAGCGCTCCCCGAACCAGACCCGCGGGCGCACGTGCTGATTCTTCAGCTCGACCGACCGGGTGTCGGTGGCCTGCTCGAACAGCGGGATCCGGGTCTCGTGCCACAGGGCGCGCCCGGCGAAGAACGGGGAGTTCGCCGCGAGCGCGACCTGCACGCCGGCGATCGTCTGCGCCGAGTTCCAGTACGAGGCGAACTCGGCCGGATCCACCTGCAGGTGCAGCTGCACCGAGGTGCACGCCGCCTCGGGGAGGATCGTGTCGCACACGATGTCGAGCACCTCCCGGCCCGCCGTGTCGCCGAGCGCCCCGCCGTGCAGCGCCGGACCGTCGAGGCGCAGTTCGATGTCCTCGCCACGGGCCGCGAGGATCTGCTGGCTGAGCAGGTCGTACCGCGGATCCGCCGACAGCCACTCCCCCGTGAAGTGATGCTCGTCGAGGGTGGGCAGCATCCCGATCATCGCGAGACCGCATCCCGTCGCCCGCGCCTTCTCGTCGGCCGCGTTGAGCGACGCGCGCAGCGACTCCTCCAGAGCCGTCACGCTGCGCCCTGCGATCGGGCGCGGCTCGACATTGATCTCGACGTTGAACTGGCCGAGCTCGGTCTGGAACGCGGGATCCGAGATCGCGGCGAGCGCGGCCGCGTTCGCCATCGCCGGATCGCACGCCTCGTCGACGAGATTGAGCTCGATCTCGAGGCCCAGCCGGGGCTCCGCGATCTCGAACTGGCCATCGGCGAGCATCATGGCGAGCGCGTCGAGGCAGCGCGCGGTCTTCTCGCGGAACAGCGTGCGGTCGTGGCGGGTGAACACCCGCTGATCGACATGGTCTCCCATGGCGAGAAGCTACTCGCCCCCGGGCCACCGCGTCGAGATCGAGTTCCGGACCGATCGGGCATGCGCCGCACCGGCGACCACCGTCACCCCCGCGCTGCGCCCTCCGCGCCGAGCCCCGACGCCCACTCGTCGACCGTGACCACGTCCGCCTGCCGGGGGAACACCTTCTCCCGCAGCACCCGATGCACCTCCGGATCCTGATCTGCGCAGGCGTCCGCGAGCACGGTCAGCCCGAAGTCGTGGTCGGCCGCATGGCGCACCGTGCTCAGCACGACCCCGCTCGTGGAGACGCCGGCGAGCACGAGATCGGTGGCGCCGAGGCCCCGCAGCACCACGTCGAGGTCGGAGGCGAACGCGCCGATGCGGCGCTTCACGACGACCGGCTCCCCGGGGAGCGGGGTGAGCTCCGCGACGATCTGCGTCGCCGCCGCGCTCTCGGTCATGTGCGGCGCCTGCGGGGAATCCGCGATGCGCCCGAAGGCCTTGTTGCGCGCGGCCGCCTCGGGGAAGCCCTCGCGGAAGGCGACACGGACGAAGACGACGGGGATCCGGTGCGCACGCGCGGCGGCGAGCGCGCGCCGCGCCTTCTCGATCACGTCGGATCCCGCCTCGGCGTAGCGCCCGGCGATGCCGTTCTGGAAGTCCATGAGCAGGAGTGCGGTGGTCATCGCGTCGTTCCTCCGTCGCCGATCAGGCAGTAATAGACAGGTGCAACTGTGCAGTTTAGGCTGACGATATGGCTCCGAACCCGTCTGCTGCCGATGCATCCGCTGTGAGCGCGCAGCAGACCGCGCTCGACGTCTGGGCGGTGGTCGCCCGGCTGCTGCGACAGCTCCGCGAGGCCGGGGCGGATGCGACCATCACGCCGTCGCAGGCGTCCGTACTCTCCCGCCTCGGCAAGGGCGGCGTCTCCACCGTGAGCGCCCTCGCGACCGCGGAACGGGTGCGCCCGCAGTCGATGGCGGCGACCGTCGATGCGCTCGAGGACCACGGATTCGTCACGCGGAGTCCGGATCCGGGCGACGGGCGCCGTCAGCTCGTCGAGCTCACCGCGGCGGGGCGCGCCCGCGTCGCCGGCCAGCGGGACGCCGCCGCCACCTGGCTCGAGCACGCGCTGGAGGCGCTCGATGAGGGCGAGCTGCGCGCGATCGCCACCGCGACCGGCCTGCTGGAGCGGATGCTGCCGTGAGGTGGACGTCGTCGTGATGAGGCTGCTGCTGTGATGAGGAAGCCGTCGTGACGAGGAAGCCGTCCCCGCCGATCGGCGGGCCCGCCCCCGAAGGCCGCTTCGACCGGCGGCTGCTCGCCCCGATGATGGTGGGCTCGATCCTCAACCCGATCAACACGGCGATCATCGCCGTTGCACTCACCCCGATCGGCGTCGCCCTCGGCGCGCCCGCCAGCGAGACGGTGTGGCTCGTGTCGAGCCTCTACCTCGCCACCGCGATCGGCCAGCCGCTCGTGGGCCGGCTGGTCGACGTCTTCGGCGTGCGGGCGCTGTTCCTGCTCGGCGCGCTGCTCGTCGCGGCGGCCGGCGCGATCGGCCTGTTCGCCCCCGAGAGCAGGGACAGCATCTGGTGGCTGGTCGCGGCGCGCGTGATCCTGGGGCTCGGCACCTGCGCCGGCTATCCCGCCGCGATGCACATGATCCGCGCCGAGGGCGACCGCACCGGTCTCGCCTCCCCCGCCGGGATCCTCACCCTGCTGTCGGTGACGACGCAGACCACCGCCGTGATCGCCCCCGCGCTCGGCGGCCTGCTCATCGCCGGCTGGGGCTGGCGGGCGACGTTCGCGGTGAACATCCCGCTCGGCCTCGCCTCGCTGCTGCTCGGCGCGCTGTTCCTCCCCCGCCGCACCGGGCTCGAGCCTGCGCCGGAGGACCGCCCGCGCATCGACGGGCTCGGGATCCTGCTCTTCGCCGTCGCGATGCTCGCGCTGCTCGTGTTCCTGCAGAACATGGCGCCCGCGCTGCTGTGGCTGCTCGCCGTCGCGCTCGTCGCCGGCGCGGCCTTCGTGTGGTGGGAGCGCCGGGTCGCGGATCCGTTCATCGACGTGCGGGTGCTGTCCGGCAACGTCCCGCTGCTGCTGAGCTACCTGCGCTCGCTGCTCACCGCGACGATCTCGTACACCTTCGTGTACGGCTTCACCCAGTGGCTGGAGGACGGACGCGGCCTCACCCCGACCGTCGCCGGGCTGGTGCTGCTGCCCGTGTTCGCCACGGGGGTCGGCGTCGCGCTCGCCTTCGGACGCCGGCCGGAGGTCGTGGGGAAGCTGCTCATCGGATCCACCGCGCAGCTGATCGCCGGGATCCTGGTGCTGTTCATGACCGGATCCTCGCCGATCTGGTTCCTCGTGCTGGCGATGCTGGTGCTCGGGATCCCCCAGGGCCTGAACAACCTCGCGATCCAGAACGCGCTGTACTTCCAGGCCGAGCCCGAGCGGATCGCCTCCTCGGCGGGGCTGCTGCGCACGTTCTTCTACCTGGGCGCGATCGTCTCGGCGGTGATCTACGGCAACGTGTACGGCGCGCGGGCGACGACCGACGGGCTGCACACCCTGGGCTGGGTCGTGGTCGGGATCGCCGCGGTGTTCCTGCTCATCACGGTCTTCGACCGCTCGCTCGCCCGCATCGGCCGCCCCGCGCGCTGAGCGAGCGCACCCCCGGTCCCTGAGCGAGCGCACCCCCGGTCCCTGAGCGAGCGCACCCCCCGGTCCCTGAGCGAGCGCACCCCCCGGTCCCTGAGCGAGCGCACCCCCGGTCCCTGAGCGAGCGCAGCGAGACGAAGGGCCTCACCCCTCCCGCAGATGCCGCCACCAGGTGATGCCGGTGCCGACGCGCATGAACCCGTGCCGGGCGTAGAGGAGCTCACCCTCCGACGTCGCGTTCAG
>JAFDWP010000174.1 GCA_018268435.1 Actinomycetota bacterium | reverse complement strand
TCGGCGGGCGCCGAGAACGACAGGGCGACACCGGTCTGCACGGCGGCACGGGCCGCGCCGCGCAGCAGGCTGTCATCGGTGGGCGTGGCGCCGGTCGCGGTCTGGGTCGTGACGATGAGGCCGGCGGCGGCCCGGCGCTCGACGCGCGGGAGCACCATCCCCTCGGCGGCCTCCGCGGCGAACAGCTCGGCGAACCGCTCGGCCGGCCAGGGTGTCGGCGGGTTGGTCTGCGGCGTGAGGAAGTATCCGCCGAGGTTCTCCTCGGGGCCCATGCCCGTGGAGGCGATGATGTGCACCCCGGTGGCACGCGCGAGCGCCTCGTACAGCGGCAGGTCGCGGCCGTGGAACATCCCGGTGCGGTCGACGATCGTGCCGCCGCCCGCCGCACGGAACGCCGCGATGCGGCGCTGGAGGATCTCGAAGATCTCCGCACGGTCGATCTCGATGTCGTACGCGTACTGCGCCCCCGGCACCACCGACAGGAGCGCCTCATGGACGGCGACGACGCCGAGCTCGTCGGCGCCGATCGGCCCGAGTACGGTGTTCACCCTTGTGGTCACAGGATCCCTCTCCATTGAGTCCTCGCCCCGGCGCACGACGTGCCGCTCGGGATGTGTCGATCCTGCCATTCGCTTTACAACCTGTCAAACGAATTGTCACGATGGATGTGAATGGCTTTACAAGATGCAAACCGAAGGCTTTACTGTCTGTAAAGCGTTCCGCCAGGGTGGCGTAACCATCACGAACCTCAAGGACGAGAATCATGACGACCGCACCGACTTCGGACCTCGATCTCTTCGCCGACGACATCCTCGTCGACCCGTACGCCACCTTCGCCGAGCTCCGCGAGCTCGGGCCGGTCGTGCACCTGCCGCACAACGACGTGTACGCGCTGACCCGCTACGACACCATCCGGGACGCCCTGGGCGACTGGGAGACGTTCTCCTCGACCTCCATCGGCTTCAACCCGATGGTCAACGAGGCCCTCGCCGGCACCTCGCTGCGCTCGGACCCGCCGGAGCACACCACGCTGCGTGCGACGCTCTCCGAGAACCTCACACCCCGCGCCCTGCGCGGACTCGGCGTGCAGATCGAGGCGAAGGCGGACGCCCTCGTCGAGCAGCTCGCCGCCCGCGGCGACTTCGAGGCCATGGACGACCTGGCCCGCGCGTTCCCCCTGGAGATCGTGGCCAACCTGATCGGGTTCACCGGTGAGGTGAAGGCGAACATGATGCGCTGGGGCCAGGCCGCCATGGAGGTCCTCGGCCCGATGAACCAGCGCACCCAGGAGAGCTTCCCGATCGCCGGCGAGCTCTACGGCTGGTGCAGCACGGTCACGGCCGCAGACCTCGCCGAGGGCTCGATCGGACGCGGGATCTTCGACGCCGAGGAGCGCGGCGCGATCCCCGCCGGCAGCGCCGGGCACATCATCCACCAGTACCTCGGTGCGGGCATCGACACCACGATCGCCTCGATCGGCAACATCGTCGCGCTGTTCGGACGCCACCCCGAGCAGTTCGAGCTGGTCCGGCAGGACCCGTCGCTGGTCCCCGCCGCCTTCAACGAGGTGCTCCGCTTCTGGGCGCCCGTGCACGCCTGGGGACGGCGCGTGACGCGCGACGTCGAGATCGACGGCGCCGTGATCCCCGCCGGCGCCCAGGCCGCGATCCTCTTCGGCGCGGGCAACCGCGACCCGCGGCACTACGAGAACGCCGACGTGTTCGACATCACGCGCAACCCGGTCGACCACCTCGCGTTCGGCTACGGCCCGCACGGCTGCGCCGGCCAGGGCCTCGCCCGGCTCGAGGGCCACGCGGTGATCCGCGCGCTGGCATCCCGGGTCGGCTCGTTCCGCATCGGCGAGGAGCAGCGTCTGCCCTCGAACGTCACGCGGAGCATCGACCACCTGCCGGTCCTCGACGTCGTCCCGGCCTGAACCGCTTCACCCGTGCAAGGAGCACAGATGATGATCATCGAACTCGACCGGCCCCGTTGCGAGGCCCACGGACTCTGCGAGGAGACCGCCCCCGACCTCATGCACCTGGACGAGGATGACGAGCTGGTCATCGACGTCCCCGAGGTGGAGGGCGCGGACATCCCGCGCGCGCAGGCCGCCGTGCGCGTGTGCCCGGTCGCGGCGCTGCGTCTCGTCGCCGCCGCCGAGGAGTGAGCGCACTGCTCGAGCGCGTCGTCGTCGTGGGCGGTGGGATCGCCGGTCTCACCGCCTGCGACACGCTGCGCGAGCGCGGGTTCGACGGCGATCTCGTCATCGTCGGCGCGGAGCCGCACGCCCCGTACAGCCGTCCCGCGCTGTCCAAGTCGCTGCTGAGGCCCGAGGCGGATCTCACCGCCCACGAGCTCGCGCCGACGACGCACGGCGCCCGGGAGCTGCGCGGGGTCGCGGCCGTCGGGCTCGACCCCGTGCGCCGGATCGTCTCGTTGGACGACGGTGATGAGCTCCCCTACGACGGGCTGGTCATCGCCTCCGGATCCCGTGCCCGCCGCCTGAGCGGGCACCCCGGGGAGCTGACCCTGCGCAGCCTCGACGACGCGCACCGTCTGCGCGAGCGGCTGGCCGACCGCCCCCGGGTGGTCGTGCTCGGCGGCGGGGTCCTGGGCATGGAGATCGCCTCGGGCGCCGTCGCCGCGGGCTGCGAGGTCACCCTCGTCGCCACGTCGGCCCCGATGTCGCGCCAGCTCGGGGAGCAGGTCGCCGCGATGCTGGTGCGCTCCGCGCGCGAGCAGGGGCTGGACATCGTGATCACGGATGCCGCGACCGTCGAGTCCGAGGGGGAGCGGCCGGTCGTGCGCACCTCCTCCGGCGCGACGTACACGGCCGATGTGCTCGTGAGCGCCGTCGGCGACGTCCCCAACACCGAGTGGCTGGCGGGCTCCGGCCTGCTCCGCGACGGCCGCCTCGTCACCGACGGCAGCGGACGCGTCGCCCCCGGCGTCACCGCCGCCGGCGACGTCGCCAGCTGGACCGGGGCGCGCGGCGTCACGCGCGTGCCCCTGTGGACGAGCGCCATCGAGCAGGCCAAGGCCGCGGCCTCCGCCCTGCTCGACCCCGGCGCGCCCGAGCTCGCGTTCCAGAACTACTTCTGGACAGAGCAGTTCGGGCACGGCGTCAAGGCGGTCGGCCCGCTCCCCGTGCACGGGTCGGCCGAGGTGCTCGCGGGCGAACCGCACGTCGCACCGGCCCTGCTGCGCTGGGAGGGCGACGGGGGCGAGCGCACGGTCATCGCCGTCGACCACCGGATCCCGATCCCCCGCCTGCGTCGCCTGACGGATCCCGCGTTCGACTGACCACGCACCGCATCGAGAACCGGCCCCGGAGTGATCTCCGGGGCCGGTTCTTCGTCGCCGTCTCAGCGCGTGCGGATCACTCCGCGGCGACCGGCTGCTGCGCGCGCTTGCCGCTCGGCAGGAACAGCGTGAGCGCGGCCGATGCGAGCGCCGCGAAACCGGCGACCACGTAGACGATGCTGAAGCCGCCGCCGAGAGATCCGCCGGCGAGGCCCATGATGTCGCCCTGCGCCGCGGTGAGGGACGAGACCGCGCCCTGGACCGCATCCGCGGGTGCGCCGGCGGCCGTCATCGTGCCGGCGAACTGGCCGACGACGCCGTCCCAGCCCGACAGCCAGGCCAGCGGCGGGACCTGGGAGAGGCCCTGGACCGCCTCCGGCGAGAGCCCGGCGCCCTGCAGCACGCCGACGATCGGAAGGGCGAACGCCGAGGCGCCGACGCCGAACGCGATCGCCGAGCCGACCACGGGGCCGAGGGTGAAGCCGAGATCGCGCATCAGGCTCGTCGTGGCCGAGGCCATGCCGATCTGGTGATCGGGGACCGTGTTGATCGCGACCGCGGTGATGGATCCGATCGTGAGCGCGAAGCCGACGCCGAGCAGCAGCAGCGGGACGATGAAGTCCGTCCACGGCGTGCCGCCGAAGCGTGCGGGCACGCCGACCTTGTACGACGACAGCCAGAAGCCGGACGCCGCCATGAGCACGAAGCCGCTCGTGAGCAGCCAGCGCGGGGCGACCGTGTGGATGAGGCGCCCGACGATGGGCGAGAGCACGAAGGCCGGTCCCTGGATGATCACGAAGAGCACACCGATGACCCAGACGGGCTCCTGCGCGAGCGCGCCCATGGAGATCGAGGTCGCGAAGCAGGTCGCGAGGAACGCGAACATGCCGGTGACCGCGACGATCGCCGCCGTGGAGTAGGTGCGGTTGCGGAACAGCTCCAGGTGCAGCAGCGGCGCGGGCGAGCGCAGCTCGATGATGACGAAGGCGACGAGCAGCACGACACCGATGATGTAGGCCGCGATGACCTGCCCGTAGCCGAAGCCGTGGTCGACGGCCGTGACCGTCGCGTAGAGGACGGCGATGAGTCCGAGCGCGAACGTGATCTGCCCCGGAAGGTCCAGACGACGGCCTTCCGGCGCCGAGGAGTCCCGCGTCGAGACCGAGATCGCGACGAGCACGACCGCGACGGCCGCGATGATCCAGTACGAGACGCGCCAGCCGCTGAACACGTTCGGCGCACCCGCCTCCGCGCCGGGGATGGTGAAGAACTGCGCGGTCAGACCGGCCATCACGGGCGAGATCACGGCGCCGAGCGACAGGAAGCCCGCCCAGGTCGCGATGACGCGGGAGCGCTTGGCCCGGTCCGGCGTGAGCGCCGAGACCATCGCCAGGCCGATCGGGAAGAGCAGGCCGGCCCCGATGCCGATCACGGCCTGCGCGATGATCATGGACGTGATGTCCCCCGCGAGCGCGGACAGCGCGGCTCCGATCACGACGAACAGCCCACCGGCGATCATCAGCTTCTTGCGGCCGAACAGGTCGCCCAGGAGGCCGAACGTGAGCTCGAAGGCGACGATGCCGATCTCGAAGATCGCCGTGATCCAGGTCAGCCCCGCGCCGGTGGCGTGGAACTCCGCGGCGAAGGCGCCGTTGAGCGCCCCGGGCACCGCGTAGGCGGTCTGCGCCAGCGTCACGGACAGGAAGGCGGCGACGAACGTCGCCCGCACCGACCCGCGCGTGGCGATGATCGTTCTGGTCTGCGTTGACATAAACGGAACTCCTTCGTCCCTGACTGCGTCTGTGGTTGCGGCGGACACGCCGCTCGGGCGCGCATGTCCTCCGCCCAGAGTGGCTTTTTACTTTATAGATTGTCAAGCGAATTGACTGGCTGTTATGTCGTTAGTGTGGGCGCATGGCAAACCTTCGCGAGAAGCAGAAGCAGCAGACACGGCGGTCGCTGCTCGAGAACGCCCTGCGCCTGTTCCAGGAGCAGGGCTATGTCGCGACGACGATCGATGACATCGCCACGGCGGTCGGCACGACCCGCGTGACCTTCTACGCGCACTTCCCGAACAAGGCCGAGCTCATGCGCGCGCTCTTCGGCGAGCTGAACGTGCGCCTGGATCGCCACGAGGACGCCGAGGAGCACCGCTCGACGGCGGGGTCGCTGGTGGACGCCGCGCGCGCGGGCAGCTTCGAGGCCATCCGCTCCTGGATCGGCGTGCAGGCGGCCCGCTGGCCGGACATCAAGCCGTACATCGCCGTGGTCGAAGAGGCCTCCGCGGTGGATCCGGAGATGCGCGAGCTGCGCGATGCCTGGTTCGGCGAGGTCATCGACGACATCACCACGGGGCTCGCCGACGCCGGGCGGTTCGACGCGCGGACCCGGCGCTTCCGCGGCTACCTCGCGATGGAGCTGCTGAGCAGCGCGAACCTGCGCTGGATCCACCACCCGTGGTCGCTGGAGGACGGCGCCGAGCTCGACATCCTCGCGGTCGCCTGGACCAGCCTGCTCGGCGACTGATCCCCGCCGCGCTCAGACGACCGCGCGCAGCTCGTCCTCGATCGTCGCGGCGGTGCGCTGCAGCGCGGGCAGCAGCTCGGCACGCACGGAGTCGGCCGGCCCGCGCATGACACTGGTCGACACGTTCAGCGCGGCGACCACGCGACCGCGGGACCGCAGCGGCACGGCGATCGAGCGCAGGCCCTCCTCGAGCTCGCCGTCGACCATCGCCCAGCCCTGCTCCCGCACCCGGACGAGCTCGGCGGTCACGTCCGCACGGTCGACCCGGGTGCGCGGCGTGTAGGCGTCCCGGGGGGACGCGTCGAGCAGCGCCTCCGCCTCCGCCGGCGGCAGCGCCGCGAGCAGTACGCGGCCCATGCTGGTCGCGAAGGCGGGGAGGCGCGTCCCGAGGGTGATCCGGACGCTCATGATCCGGCGCGCCGCGGCGCGGGCGACGTAGACGATCTCATCGTCGTCGAGCACGGCGACCGACACGGACTCGCCGATCCGGTGCGACAGCGCGTCGAGGTGCGGCTGCACGACCTCCGGCAGCGACAGCGACGACAGATAGCCGAAGCCGAGCTCGAGGATGCGCGGCGTCAGCGCGAACCGTGCGTCGGAGGTCGCCCGCAGGTATCCGAGCTGCTCGAGGGTGCGCAGGAACCGCCGGGCGGCCGCCCGCGGGATGTCCACCCGACGCGCGACCTCGGCGAGCGTCAGCTCCGCGGGCTCCCCGTCGAAGGCGCGGATGACCGCGAGGCCGCGGGCCAGCGACTGCACGAAGTCCGCCGACGCGGGCACCCCGGCGGCGGCATCCGATTCGGTCACCCCCAGACCCTATCGGCTCACCGCTCCAGCACGACGGCGAGCCCCTGCCCGACGCCGATGCAGAGCGCCACGACGGCCACGCCGCCGCCGCGCCGCGCGAGCTCATGGGCGGCGTGGCCGAGGACGCGGCCGCCCGAGGCGCCCAGCGGATGCCCGATCGCCAGCGCGCCGCCGTGGATGTTGAGCCGCTCGGGGTCGAGCTCGGGC
This sequence comes from Actinomycetota bacterium, assembly GCA_018268435.1. Lineage (GTDB taxonomy): Bacteria > Actinomycetota > Actinomycetes > Actinomycetales > Microbacteriaceae > Microbacterium. Next base: position 1,770 of record JAFDWP010000174.1, on the reverse strand, counting down.
CAGCCGCGCAGGCAGGCCAGGGACTGCGAGGCGAACGCCTCGTTCAGCTCCACGAGGTCGACGTCGGCCCAGGTGCGCCCGGCACGGGCGAGCGCCTTGTTCGCCGCTTCGATGGGCGCGGTGGGGAACTGGTCGGGGTCGACTCCGTGCACGGCCCGCCCGGCGATGCGCGCCAGCGGCTCGGCGTCCAGCGCGCCCTCGGCGCCCAGCAGGACCGCGGATGCGCCGTCGTTGATCGAGGAGGAGTTGCCGGCGGTGACCGTGCCGCCCTCGGCGAACAGCGCGGGCAGCCCGGCCAGCTTCGCCACCGTGGATCCGTCCCGGATGCCCTCGTCGCGGACGAGCTCCGCTCCCGTCACCTGCACGATCTCGCCGGCGAAGACGCCGTCGGCCCAGGCCTGCGCCGCCCGCTCATGGGAGCGCACCGCGAAGCCGTCCTGCTCCTCGCGGCCGATACCCCACGCCGCGGCGGTGCGCTCGGCGGCCTGGCCGTTCGAGATGGTCCACGGAGTCGGCAGCGCCGGGTTGGTCATGCGCCAGCCGATCGCGGTGTTCCACATCGTCTGGTCGCCGGTGGCCGGGTACGCCCGCGCGGACTTCTCCACGACGAAGGGCGCCCGGCTCATCGACTCCACACCGCCCGCGAGGATGATCTCGGCATCGCCCGACTCGATCGCCCTGGCCCCCTGGATGACGGCCTCCAGGCTCGAGGCGCACAGCCGGTTCACCGTCACGCCGGTGACGGTCGTCGGGAACCCCGCGAGCAGGGCGCTGAGCCGCGCCACGTTGCGGTTGTCCTCGCCCGCCTGGTTCGCGGCGCCGACGATCACGTCGTCGATGCGGGCCGGATCCAGCCCGGCGCGCTCGACGCTCGCCCGCAGGACGGTCGCGGCGAGGTCATCCGGCCGGACGCCGGCGAGCGCGCCGCCGGCCCGGCCGAAGGGCGTGCGCACGGCGTCGTAGACGTAGGTGGCGGTCATGGGCGGGGCGCTCCTGTCGTGTCGTCGGGTGCTGTCTGCAGGGTAAGCCCGATGAGGGCCTCGAGGGACGCCACGGTGTTGTCGCCGAACGCCTCCCGCACGCGGAAGCCGCCTGGCGTCACGTCGAAGACCGCGTGATCGGTGTACACGCGGCTGACGCAGCCGACCCCGGTGAGCGGGTAGGTGCACGCGGCCACGAGCTTGGACGAGCCGTCCTTGGCGAGCAGATCGGTCATGACGTACACGTCCCTGGCGCCGATCGCGAGATCCATCGCCCCGCCGATCGCCGGGATCGCACCCGGCGCCCCGGTCGACCAGTTCGCGAGGTCGCCGTTCTGGGCGACCTGGAACGCGCCGAGCACGCACACGTCGAGGTGCCCGCCGCGCATCATCGCGAAGGAGTCGGCGTGGTGGAAGTACGCCGCACCGGCCACGGCGGTGACCGCCTGCTTGCCGGCGTTGATGAGATCGGGGTCGACTTCGCCGGGCGCCGGTGCGGATCCCATCCCGAGCAGGCCGTTCTCGGTGTGCAGGATGATCTCGAGGTCGGCCGGGAGGTAGTTCGCGACCAGCGTCGGGGCGCCGATCCCCAGGTTCACGAAGGCCCCCTCCGGGATGTCCTCGGCGATGCGGGCCGCGAGCTCGTCGCGGGTGATGCGGGTGCTCATGCGGCGCTCCCCTCGGCGACGGCCAGCGGACGGCCCTCGAGGTCGACGCCGCCGACGAACCCGCCGTCGCGCAGCCACCTCCGCTCGCCGACGGTGACGACGCGGTCGACGAAGATGCCCGG
>JAFDWP010000173.1 GCA_018268435.1 Actinomycetota bacterium | reverse complement strand
TCGTGGTCGGCCCGGACGGACCCGTGCTCGTGGAGGGCAACTGGGGTGCGGGCGTCTACGAGAACAAGCCGAGCGTGTCGGGCATCCGCACCGGTCACAAGCCGCGCTACCAGGCCGCCATCAAGTTCTGACCCGGCGCTGACGACGAAGGCCGCCCGTCATGACGGGCGGCCTTCGTCGCGCCTGTGCTCAGGCCGGGCGGATGATCCCCATGGGGGTCGACTCCGTGCCCTGACCGAGCGGGTTGTCCTTGAGGATCGCGACGAGGCGGTGCTCCTCGACCTTGCCCAGGGTGGATCCGAGGATGTTGCCGCCGAGGTCGTTGATGTCCACCACGGCCACATCGCACACGCCGCCGAGCAGCGCCTGCATCTCGTGCGCGACCTCGCGCGGGCGCGCAGGGCCCAGCACGACAGAGCGGTCGTACGGCGGCATGGTCCCCTCGGTGGGCCCGTCGATCGCGCGCGCCTTCTCGCCGGCGATGCGGTAGAAGTCGCCGCGGCGTCCGAACGCCTTGGTCACCGCGGAGACCGCAGCCGCGAACAGGATCCGCGGGGTGCCGCATTCGCGCAGCGCCATCTCCATGGTCTCGGGCATGCCGAGCCCGATGCCGTAGGGCGTGCGGGTCACGTACTTCGAGAGGAAGTGCGCGAGCCGGCGCGGCTGGATCTCCTCGAGCAGGAACGAGCGGCCCTGGGTGATGCCGACGATCTTCTCGGTGATGAACAGCAGGTCGCCCTGCTGCACCGGGCCGGTCGCATACTCGGTGACGATGTCCGCGAGCACGTCACCGGGCATGACGACCTTGGTGCGGATCGGGATCCGCAGCCAGCGCGCGCCCTCGACGGAGATGTCGAGGTTCTTGCCGTCGTTCGGCTTCGCCTCGGCGCTCACTCGAGATAGTCCCGCAGCGACTGCGAGCGGCTCGGGTGACGCAGCTTCGCCATCGTCTTCGACTCGATCTGTCGGATCCGCTCACGGGTCACGCCGAAGGTGTCGCCGATCTGGTCGAGCGTCTTGGGCTGACCGTCGCCCAGGCCGAAGCGCATGCGGATCACGCCCGCCTCGCGCTCGGAGAGCGAGTCCAGCAGCTGCTCGAGCTGACGCTGCAGCATCGTGAAGCCGACCGCGTCGGCGGGGACCACGGCCTCGGTGTCCTCGATGAGGTCGCCGAACTCGCTGTCGCCGTCCTCGCCGAGGGGCGTGTGCAGCGAGATCGGCTCGCGCCCGTACTTCTGCACCTCGACGACCTTCTCCGGGGTCATGTCGAGCTCGCGGCTCAGCTCCTCCGGAGTGGGTTCGCGGCCCAGGTCCTGCAGCATCTGCCGCTGCACGCGGGCGAGCTTGTTGATGACCTCGACCATGTGCACCGGGATGCGGATCGTGCGGGCCTGGTCCGCCATCGCGCGGGTGATCGCCTGACGGATCCACCACGTGGCGTAGGTCGAAAACTTGAAGCCCTTGGTGTAGTCGAACTTCTCGACCGCACGGATCAGACCCAGGTTGCCCTCCTGGATGAGGTCCAGGAACTGCATGCCGCGGCCGGTGTAGCGCTTGGCGAGGGAGACCACGAGGCGGAGGTTCGCGCCGAGCAGGTGGCTCTTGGCCCGCTGACCGTCACGGGCGACCCACTGCAGATCGAGCCCGAGCTGGCTGGTCTTCTCCGCCGCCGACATGGTCGACAGCTTCTCCTCGGCGAACAGTCCGGCCTCGATCCGCATCGCGAGCTCGACCTCTTCGGCCGCGTTCAGCAGCGCGACCTTTCCGATCTGCTTGAGGTAGTCCTTGACCGGGTCGGCGGTGGCGCCGGTGATCTGGGTCGAGTAGACGGGGACGTCGTCCTCGTCGCCCGAGCTGATCCGGATGGCGCCGGTGGGCAGCGGCTCGGCGAACGCCGGCTTGGCACCCTCCTCGTCGTCGCCGTCGTCGCCCGCGTCGGCGGGTGCCTCGTCGGACGCGGCCTCCTCGGCGGAAGCGTCCTTCTTCGCCCTCGTGCTCTTCTTCGCCGCCGGCTTCTTCGCCGCCGCCTTCTTCGGAGCGGCTGGCGTCGTGGCGTCGTCGGCCGCGGCAGCGGCGGCGACCTCCTCGGGCTCGGCGGTCTTGGTCCGGGTGTTCTTCTTCGTGGCAGTCGTCACGTCTCGCCTCTCAACGGAGCGCTGCGCGGGCGCCCTGTGTTCATCAGCCTGTCGGCTTCATCGGCCGGTGCCGTTTCGGGCACTAGTAAGACCCTTGTCAAGTCCCTGGCCTTGCGGACGGGTCTTGACAACGGGTCGTCGGATAAGTATCGCACACTCTGCCGGGGAGAAGACCGGACCGCGTGTTCCGCGCCGATCCGAGCAGGAGACTCTCAGGATCGGTCAGATCCGGCCGTTCTTGTCCTCGTCGCCCCCGGGGCGCGACGCGAGGAAACGCTCCAACTCCGCCGCGAGCTCGTCGGCGCTCGGGAGGGATCCCTCGTCGAACTCCGCAGGCCCCTCCTCCTCGACATCCAGGCCGGCCATGTACGCGTCGTACCGATGCTCGAGCGTCCGCACCATCTGGCCGAGCTCCTCGTTGTCGCGCACCTGCTCGTCGACGCGCTCCAGATAGGAGACGCGCTTCTCGCGCAGATCGTCCGTGAGCAGCACCAGGCCGGTCGCCGCCATGACCTTCTCCGCCGCGGTGAGCACCGCGTCCGGATACTCGGTGTCGGCGAGGTAGTGCGGGATGAGCAGCGCGAAGCTCGCGACGCTCATCTCCCGGAGCGCGAAGCGATGCTCGAGCACGTGGCCGGCCGTTCCGGGCACCTGCGTACGCGGACGCCAGACCGAGTGCGCCGCGATGAGCTCGGCCCTGTTGCCGCTCACGGTCGCGCCGATCGGGCGCGTGTGCGGCACCGGCATGGCGATCGAGTGCACCCAGGTGACCGTGGACACCTCGTGCTCCGCCGCGAAGTCGAGCACGACGTCGGCGAACGCGTTCCAGGCGAAGTCGGGCTCGTAACCGGCCAGCAGCAGGAAGGGACGGCCGAGCGCGTCGTGCGCGATCGAGAGCTCCAGCCGGGCGGGCTTCAGATCGGCGATGTGATCCTGATCGAAGGTGAGCACGGGGCGGCGCGCGCGGTAGTCCAGCAGCTGGTCGTTGTCGAAGACGAGCACGGGCTCCGGATCGGTCGTCTCGCTGAGATGCTCGATCAGCCCGGACACCGCGGATCCGGCGTCGGTGAAGCCGGTCAGCAGGACGACCAGAGGCAGGCCGGACGGCACACCGCCGGGGCGGGCGACGCGTTCGTGGATCTCTCCGGAGATGGGCATGACTCCATGCTACGAGCCAGCCCGTTCCGAGGCTCCGCAGAGCGCTGAGAGCGAACACGCGCGCGGCGCATCCGTCACGAGCCGCGCGGCCCGAATCTAGGATGGATCCCATGACGTCACCTGCGCTCGAGCTCTCCACAGGCGCTCCGGCGGACACGACCCCGAATGCGGTCGTGCTCGTCGTCGCCGGTCTCACGGACACCCCGGAAGACCTGTCCCCGTTCGCCTCCACGCATGCCGCCCTGACCGCGGTCGGGTTCACCGGCAAGGCGGGCGCCTATGCGCGGATCCCCGCCCCCGAGATCGCCGACGTCCCGGTCGCCGTCGTCAGCGCCGGATCCGCTCCGGATGCCGAGGCCGTGCGCGAGGCCGCGGGCGCAGCGCTGCGCACCCTCACCGGCTTCGACCGCGTCGCCGTGCGGCTCGCGGACGCCGTCGCCGGCTTCGCCTCGGCGGCCGCCGAGGGCGCCCTGCTCGGCGGATATCGCTTCGACGACTACCGGTCCGGCGAGCAGCCCACGCGCGCGGGCACCGTCGTGCTGCACGCCGATCTCACCGCGGAGCAGGTCGCGCACGCCACGGCACTCGCGGACGCCGTCGCGCTCACCCGCGACCTGGTGACGACCCCGGCCGAGTGGCTCGGCCCCGCCGACCTCGCCGCTCGCGCCGCCGACGCGGTGGCCGGGCTGGATGTCACGGTCGACGTGCTGGACGAGAAGGACCTCGCCGCCGGTGGGTACGGCGGCATCCTCGGCGTCGGCCAGGGCTCGGCCCGTCCGCCGCGTCTGGTGCGGCTGGACTACTCGCCCGCGGACGCGGCCGGGCACATCGCCCTGGTCGGCAAGGGCATCACCTTCGACACCGGAGGGCTCTCCCTGAAGCCCCCGGCCAGCATGGTCGGCATGAAGACCGACATGGCCGGTGCCGCGAGCATCCTCGCGGCGACCCGCGCCGTCGCTTCCCTGGGCCTGCCGATCCGCGTCACCGCCTGGCTGTGCATCGCGGACAACATGCCGTCCGGCACGGCGATCCGCCCCGGTGACGTGCTGCGCTTCGCCGACGGGCAGACCGTCGAGGTGCTGAACACGGATGCGGAGGGTCGTCTGGTCCTCGCCGACGGGCTCGTCGCCGCCAGCCGGGAGCACCCGGACGTCATCCTCGACGTGGCGACCCTCACTGGCGCGATCATCGTCGCGCTCGGCATGCGTCACACGGGCGTGTTCGGCGACGACGACACGGTTCAGGAGGTGCTGGCCGCGGCCGCCCGCACCGGCGAGGCCGCATGGCCGATGCCGCTCCCCGAGCATATGGAGGAGGAGCTGAAGTCGCCGATCGCCGACATGGTCAACGCGAAGATCGGCGATCCCGCCGGCGGATCCCTGTTCGCCGGGCTGTTCCTGCGACGCATGGTGGGACGCACCTCCGACGAGGCCGACGCTCCGCGCATCCCCTGGGCGCACCTCGACATCGCCGGGTCGTCCGAGCACAAGGGCGCCCCGTACGGCTTCACGGACAAGGGCGCGACCGGCGCGATCGTCCGCACGCTGATCGCCTTCGCCGAGGCGCGCGCCGAGGGGGCCCGCGCATGACCGCGCACGACTTCGACATCGTGATCCTCGGCGGCGGCAGCGGCGGCTACGCCGCGGCGCTGCGCGCAGCCGAGCTCGGCAAGTCCGTCGCCCTGATCGAGAAGGACAAGGTCGGCGGCACCTGCCTGCACCGCGGCTGCATCCCGACCAAGGCGCTGCTGCACTCCGCCGAGGTCGCGGAGAACGTGCGCGACGCTGCCAAGTACGGCGTCGGCGCCTCGTTCGACGGGATCGACCCCGCCGGCGTGCGCGCCTACCGCGAGGGCATCGTCGCGAAGAAGTACAAGGGCCTCGAGGGGCTCATCAAGGCCCGCGGCATCACCGTCGTGCCCGGCGAGGGAACGCTGCGCCCGGACCGCTCCGTGGCCGTCGGCGACGACGTCTACACAGGCGGCGACGTGATCCTCGCGACCGGCTCGTACAGTCGGAGCCTTCCCGGGCTCGAGATCGGCGGACGCATCCTCACCAGCGAGCAGGCGCTCGCGCTCGAGGAGGTGCCGCAGCGGGTGATCATCCTCGGCGGCGGCGTCATCGGAGTCGAGTTCGCGAGCGTCTGGCGCTCCTTCGGCGCCGAGGTCACGATCATCGAGGCGCTCGAGCACCTCGCCCCGAACGAGGACATCGCGCTGAGCAAGGGGCTGGAGCGCGCATTCCGCCGTCGCGGCATCGCATCGTCGCTGGGCGTGCGGTTCGCGAGCGCCAGCCAGACCGCGGACGCCGTCACCGTCACCCTGGAGAACGGCAGCACCTACGAGGCCGACTACCTGCTGGTCGCCGTCGGCCGCGGTCCGGCGACCGCGGGCCTCGGCTTCGAGGAGGCCGGCATCGAGATGGAGCGCGGCTTCGTGCTCACGGACCCCGAACTGCGCACCAGCGTCGCGCACGTGTGGGCCACGGGAGACATCGTGCCCGGTCTCCAGCTCGCTCATCGCGGCTTCCTGCAGGGGATCGCGGTCGCCGAGCGCATCGCGGGCCTCAGCCCCGCGGTGATCCCGGACGCCCAGGTGCCCCGCGTCACGTACTGCAGCCCGGAGGTCGCGTCGGTGGGCATCACCGAGGCGGCGGCGGTGGAGGCGCACGGCGCGGACCGCATCGCGTCGTACGAGTACAACCTCGCCGGCAACGGCAAGAGCGAGATCATCGGCACCGGCGGCCTCGTGAAGGTCGTCCGGCTGAAGGACGGGCCCGTCCTCGGCGTGCACCTGCTCGGTGATCGCGTCGGAGAGCTCATCACCGAGGGCCAGCTCGCCGTGAGCTGGGAGGCGCACCCCGAAGACATCGCCCCGCTCATCCACGCGCACCCGACGCAGAGCGAAGCGCTCGGAGAGGCGTTCCTGGCTCTCGCCGGCAAGCCGCTCCACGCGATGTGAAATTGTTATTGCGCATCGTGGAAATCAAAGCTGGGCTCACCCTCCGGTTGCCCACTAAGCTGAAACCCATCACGAACTTCCTTAAGGAGACTCCGTCATGAGCACACCCGTGGTCCTTCCCGCCCTCGGCGAAAGCGTCACCGAGGGCACTGTGACCCGTTGGCTCAAGCAGGTCGGCGACACCATCCAGGCCGATGAGGGACTGCTCGAGATCTCGACCGACAAGGTCGACACCGAGATCCCCTCCCCCGTCAGCGGCGTGATCGAGGAGATCCTCGTCGCCGAAGACGACACGGTCGAGATCGGCGCGGTCCTCGCACGCATCGGGGACGGCTCCGGGACCTCCGCGCCCGCCGAGGCCGCTCCGGCCGAGGCCGCGGCCCCAGCGCCGCAGCCCGAGACCCCCGCCGCCGCACCCGTCGCGACGGCGCCGGCTGCCGCTCCCGCCGCCGTCGCGTCCCCCGACGCGACCGACGTGCGCCTGCCCGAGCTCGGCGAGAGCGTCACCGAGGGCACGGTGACCCGCTGGTTGAAGCAGGTCGGGGACGAGGTGGCCGTGGACGAGCCGCTGCTCGAGATCTCCACGGACAAGGTCGACACCGAGATCCCGTCGCCGGTCGCCGGCACGCTGCAGGAGATCCTGGCGGCGGAGGACGACACCATCCCCGTCGGCGCCGTGCTCGCGCGCATCGGCAGCGGTGCCCCGGTCGCGGCTCCCGCCGCTCCGGTCGAGCCCGCGCCTGTCGCGGCTCCCGCGCCGGTCGCGGCTCCCGCGCCTGCCGCCGCCCCGGCTCCCACGCCGGCTCCAGCCGCTCCGGCTCCCGCTGCCGCTCCCGCGCCGGCACCGGCACCGGCACCGGCACCGGCACCGGCCGAGGCTTCCGGCTCCGAGTCGCTGTACGTCACGCCGCTGGTGCGCCGACTCGCCGCCGAGAAGGGCATCGACCTCGCCACCGTCGCCGGCACCGGCGTGGGCGGGCGCATCCGCAAGGAGGACGTGCTGAACGCCGCGGCCGCTCCTGCCGCCGCCGCGCCCGCCGCGGTCGCGGCTCCGAAGGAGCGCGTGATCTCCCCGCTGCGCGGAACCACGCAGCCGATGTCGCGGCTGCGCAAGGTCCTGGCCGAGCGCGCCGTCGCATCGATGCAGCAGACCGCCCAGCTGACCACCGTGGTCGAGGTCGACGTCACCAAGCTCGCCGCGTACCGTGACGAGGTCAAGGGCTCGTTCCAGCAGAAGACCGGCGACAAGCTGTCGTTCCTGCCGTTCTTCGCCCTCGCCACGGCCGAGGCTCTGCAGGAGTTCCCGATCGTGAACTCCACGGTCGAGGGCACCGACATCGTCTACCCGGCCTCTGAGAACATCTCGATCGCGGTGGACACGGAGCGCGGTCTGCTCACCCCCGTGGTGCGCGACGCCGGGTCGAAGAACATCGCCCAGATCGCTCACGAGATCGCGGACCTCGCGGCCCGCACGCGCGACAACAAGCTGAAGCCCGACGAGCTCGCCGGCGGCACGTTCACGCTGACCAACACCGGTTCGCGCGGCGCGCTGTTCGACACGCCCGTGGTCTTCCTGCCCCAGTCCGCGATCCTCGGCACCGGCATCGTCGTGAAGCGCCCCGGCGTGGTCACGGTCGACGGCCAGCAGGCGATCGCCGTGCGCTCGTACGTCTACCTCGCACTGTCGTACGACCACCGCATCATCGACGGCGCGGACGCCGCGCGCTTCCTGTCGTCGATCAAGGCCCGCCTGGAGGCGGCCGACTTCGCCGCCCAGCTCGGGGCCTGATCCGCACGGATTCACGGAGCTCCGGCTCCTCCTGATGGCGGATCCGCGACGTCGTACACGTCGCGGATCCGCCATTCGCCGTCTCTGCGGATGATCACCACCATCTGCGCTCCCGTTCCGGATCCGCTGCGGAGCGCGGCGATGTCGCCGTAGTCCTCGATCAGCACGGCGGGCCCCTCCCGGTCGCGCATCGGCCGCGCGGCCGCGCCGCCCGCGTCCCACGCCTCATCGCAGCCGGGCACCGCTGCCGTACGGCAGCGCAGGGCGGCAGTGATGAGCTCCTCGCCCGCGACGGCGGGATCCGGCTGCGCCGAGGGGCCGGGCGGCCGGGCGGCCGCCGAGGCCGTCGGATGCGGACTCGCCGCCGCGGACGGGCGGCTCCGCGCCGACGGCGGCACCGGGACCCGGTCGGCGGCGTCGGCGCTGCCGCTGTCCGCGGGCCAGAGCGCACCCACGATCGCCACGGCGGCAGCGGCGCCGGCGGCGACCACGGCGGGCCCCGCCCACCGACGCCGACGCCCGGTCGGTTCCGGCGGCATCAGGCGTGAGCGGGACACGGAGAAGCCGCCGGCGAACCGCCCGAACCGCACTGCGAGGGTGTCCCGCGCGGCAGCGGCACCCTGCGCGATCATCGCCCACCGCTCGCTCCGCGCGCGGATCGGAGCACTGGCGCGGTCCGTGCGCCGCTGGTTCCCTCGCCGCTCCCCCATCCGACGCTCCCCCATCCGCAGATCGCGTCGCCGCAGCGGCTGCGGCAGGCGGTGCGGCACCGTCGCCGCACCCTCCGCGCCGTCGGGTTCGGCACCGGTGTCCGCAGACAGGCGCAGCGGTCGCGGCGCGGCGATCTCGAGCAGCTCCTGCTCCCAGCGCGCCGCCTCGGCGCGCAGCCGGCGCGGATCCCGCAGAGCGTCGGCGAGCCGGAGGAGCACGCGC
>JAFDWP010000172.1 GCA_018268435.1 Actinomycetota bacterium | reverse complement strand
CGTCAGTTCAATCCTGACTCGGGGCTCGCAGCATCCATCGGATGCCGTGCGGCAGGGTAGCTCAGTTGGTGAGAGCGCACGACTCATAATCGTGAGGTCGCGGGTTCAAGCCCCGCTCCTGCTACCACACAAAACCCCCGGATTTCCGGGGGTTTTCGCGTATCCGGCGGATGCACGAGATCGCGACGCGAGCCCAAGTGTAGCCCTCGGTGCCGCCGACGTCCACGATCAGCGATGCGCGGTGACCACGAAGGCGCGGATCGGTGTGCGGATCGGTCCGGTGCCGAACCGCTGCCGCAGGAGGTCGGCCGTGATCGCCTCGATGCGATCGCGGGTCTCGTCGCCCAGAGGCTCCAGCTCCGCACGCATCGGGGTGCCGCGGGGGATCGCGGCGGCGGCGGCCTCCGCCGAGTCCGCGGCGCCGATGAGCTCCACTCCCTCCACCGCGTCCACGACGAGCCCGCCGGCCTCCGCGTCCCGGCGGATCGCGTCCGGGTCGTGGTAGCCGTGCGCGACGCGGGTGATCACGTTCGGCGGTGCGTCCGGGAGCACCCGCCGGTAGGCCTCGTCGACCGCGAGGGCGATGGCGTTGGCGGCGATCGAGTCCCACGCGGAGAACAGGTACGTGCCGCCGGGGCGCAGCACCCGCCGGACCTGCGCATGGGCCGCCGGCCGGTCCGGGAAGAACATGACCCCGAACTGGCACACGACCAAGTCGACGGACCCTTCGTCGAAGGGCAGGTCCAGGGCGTCGGCGGTGCGCCATACGACGTCCGAGGAACGGGCCGGGCGTGCGGCGCCTCGGGCCTCGGCGACGGCGAGCATGCCCGGGTTGAGGTCGGTGGCGGCGAGCGTGCTCTCGGGCGGAAGTGCTGCGGCGAGTCCGCGCGTGACGACCCCGGTCCCGGCCGCGAGCTCCAGCACGGCGGCGGGGTGCCGTGCCACGGCGCGGGCGACCATGTCGTCGGCGTAGGGCTGGAACATCAGGGGCACCATGCGCCGCTCGTAGTCGTCCGGAACCCCGCCCCGGAACTGCCTCGCCGCGGCGTCCTCCGTCATGTCCCCTCCTTTCCTGCCTGAGCACCGTTGTACGCCGATGGGGCGACGGCGTCCAGGCCTCGACGCCATGCGGGTCACGACGCCCGGAGCGCCCGAGGCCTTGAAAGTCCGCCGCGAGCGTCGTAATCTACAACCAATCAGTTGTATGTTTGCGAGCGGCGACGGAAGAGGATGAAGCCATGACGAACAGCACCGCACCCCAGGCACTCGACACGCGCACGGTCGGCGAGGGCGACGACGCGATCACCTACGACGTCCGGGGGGATCTCGCGACGGCGACGCCCGACCGCCCCGCACTGTTCCTGTTCGGCGGCCCGATGGACGCGACGGGATTCCAGATGCTCGCCGCGCGCTTCGACGACCGCCCCGTGATCACCTACGACCCCCGCGGCGCGGGGCGCAACCCCACCGGCACCTCCGCGCTCACCGCGCAGCAGCACGCCGAAGACCTGCACCGAGTGATCGCCGCGCTCGACGCCGGGCCGGTCGACGCGTTCGGCACGAGCGGCGGCGGGGTGAACCTGCTGGCGCTGCTGGCGGCGCATCCGGACGACGTCCGGCGCGCGGTCGTGCACGAGCCGGCGACCACGGCGCTCCTTCCCGACCGTGCGGCGCTGCTCGAGGTCGTCGCCGACCTCAAGCGCACGTATGGCGCGCAGGGGGCGGGGGCGGCGCTGGCGAAGTTCATCCGGCTCGTCATGTTCGACGGGCCGGTCAGCGACGACTACCTCGAGGGGCCGACGCCCGACCCCGCGATGTTCGGCCTGCCGACGGGGGATGACGGCGGGCGGACGGATCCGCTCTTCCGCAACATGCCGGCGGTCCTGGAGTATCGACCCGACGTGGCCGCGCTGCAGGCGTTCGGAGACCGGCTCGTGATCGCGGCGGGAGTGGAATCAGGTGACACGATGGCGGCGCGGGCCGCGCGCTCGGTCGCGGCGGCGCTAGAGATCGAGGCGACCGTGTTCCCCAGCGACCACGGCGGATTCACCGCGCAGCCCGGCGCCCCCGGCGATCCGGACGGATTCGCCGCGCGCCTGCGGGAGGTGCTGGACGCCCGCGCCTGAGTATCGAGGCGCGGCCTCGTCGGGCCCGGGGCTGGACGCCCGCGGCGTCGCCCGGCTCAGGACGCCTGTGGCAGGATCCGCAGCGCGACGAGCATCCGGGTGACGGCGCCCTCGCGACGTGCGGGCATGTGGAAATCCGGATCGACGTCGATGAGCGGATAGACGGCCGCGCGACGCTGCTCGGGAGTGTGCGCCGCGGGGCGGTGGATGGCGGCGTCGGGGGTGTGGGGCATCATCGCCTCTTCTCTCTCGGTCAGATTCCGAATTGTGGAATTGCTCTATCGGATAATGAAATAATAGGATGATCGGGCTCGAGGGTCAAGAGTTTTCCGCCCCCGATCCGTCGAATCGAGGCCTCGGTTCCCAGCGGATTGAAAGGAAGCCGGTAATCTGGCTCGGCAACCCCAGGGCGCACCGGCTGGTGCGCGGGAGGCTCCGCCCTCACCCTCGACCTGACAGAAAAGGCAATTCACATGACTGGTACCGCTGGAAAGGCGCTCGCCGAGGCGATCTCGACGTTCCTCTTCGTGTTCAGCATCATCGGCGCGATCAACAGCAAGAGCCCGCTGACGCCGCTCGCGATCGGCCTCGCGTTGACCGTCCTCGTCTACGCCGCCGGGCACATCTCCGGCGCCCACCTCAACCCCGCCGTCTCCTTCGGCGCCCTCATTCGCGGCGCCATCGGCGTCACGGACTTCGTCGCCTACATCGTGGCCCAGTTCGTCGGCGGCGCGCTCGCCGCCCTCGCGAGCTTCGCCGTGTGGCCCGCTGCGGACAAGGCCACGGAGATCCAGGTCGGCCCGGCGTTCCTCGTCGAGGCGCTGTTCACCCTCGCCCTGGTCTGGGTCGTGCTGAACGTCGCGACCTCCAAGGACAACGACAACAACTCCTTCTACGGCCTGGCCATCGGTGGCACCGTCTTCGTCGGTGCGGTCGCGGTCGGCGGCATCTCGGGCGGCGGGTTCAACCCGGCCGTCGCGCTCGGCCTCTCGATCAGCGGGCAGTTCGCGTGGGGCAACCTGTGGCTGTACATCCTCGCGCCGCTCGTCGGCGCCGCGGTCGCCGCGGTCCTGTTCCGGGTGCTCAGCAGCAACGACGCGAAGGCCGCCGCCTGAGTCGTCCCGCTCCCTCGGGCGCCCCGCACTCTTCGGAGGGTGGGGCGTCTGTCGTCTCCGGCGGAGTTCTCGCGGGCGGGGCGGATCCGCTCAGTGCGCGCGCAGGCCGTCGAAGACCACCCGGGTGACGTCCTCGACGAGCTCATCGGGCGTCAGCGAGGTGTGACCGGGCCGGTACCACTCGATGATCGAGTTGATCATGCCGAACATGAGCCGCGTGGCGACCGCGGGGCGGATGTCGTCGCGCAGCTCGCCCTCCCGCTGGGCTCCGGCGACCAGCTGCGCCACGCGCTGATCGAACACGCGACGGCGCTCGAGCGCCGCCCGCTCGACCTCGCTGTTGCCGTGCACGCGCAGCAGCAGCGTCACCTGGGGCAGCCGATCGGTGAGCACGCGGACGGCTCCCTCGATCACCGCCCGCAACCGGGTCGCGGTGGGCTGCTCGCCGGCGAGTGCCGTGTCGAGCACGGACTCCAACCCGTCCAGAGCGTCGTTCAGGGCGATCTCGAGGATCTGCTCCTTCGAGGTGAAGTGGTGGTACAGCGCGGCCTTGCTGAGGCCGAGCTCCGCTGCCAGGGCCGACACGCTGGTGGCGTCGTAGCCCTGCTCGTTGAACAGCCGCACGGCGATCTCCAGCACCTGCGCGCGGTCGTAGCCGGGCCGGCCACGGCGTGAGCGCGGGGCGGCCCGGTCGGCGGCCTCCGTGACGCTCGCGGCAGGGGTGCTCATCCGGATCATTCTCTCCCATCGCTCCGGCGCTGTGGACTTGCTCGGGCGGGATCCGTCTGACATCCTTTTTACTGAACGATCGGTCGGGAAACAAGATCTCGCTCCCGGCCGACAGCATCCCGTCGACGACGACCCGGAGGACCAGCATGTCGGAGGCCTGCCAGGACGCCGCGATGATCGTGGAGCGGGTGTGATGGCCGACGCCGGGCGCCGGATCCGCATCGAGCGCGGTGCCGACCGCGTCACCGCGACCCTGGACCGCCCCGAGACCCGCAACGCGATCGATCAGGCGATGATCGACGAGCTGCACGCGCTGTGCGCCGAGCTCGAGGCGGATCCGCGGATCTTGATCCTCACCGGATCCGGCGGCGTCTTCGCCTCGGGCGCCGACATCGCCCAGCTCCGCGACCGCCGGGCGCAGGATGCGCTCCGCGGCATCAACACCCATGCGTTCGGGCGCATCCGCCGGCTGCCGATGCCCGTGATCGCTGCGATCGACGGGTACGCCCTGGGCGGCGGGGCAGAGCTCGCCTACGCGGCCGACATCCGCATCGGCACCCCGACGGCGCGGATCGGCAACCCCGAGACCGGCCTCGGCATCATCGCCGCGGCGGGGGCGACCTGGCGGCTGCCGCAGATCGTCGGCGAGGCCCGCGCGGCCGAGCTGCTGTTCACGGGCCGGCAGCTGCGTGCCGACGAGGCCCTCGCCTGGGGGCTGCTGTCCGCGCTGCACGAACCCGAGGGCCTGCTGGCCGCAGCGCACGCGATCGCCGACCGGATCGCGGCGAACGACCCGCTCGCCACCCGGCACACCAAGACCGCGCTGCTCGCCGCACCCGACCGACACCCCGAGATCGAGCTCGAGCTGCAGGCGGAGCTGTTCGAGAGCCCCGAGAAGCACCGGCGGATGACCGCCTTCCTGGAACGGAGGAGCCGCGCATGAGCGGACAGGATCCGATCGCGCGGGACCTCCCCGCGGTCCCGGGACGGGTCGGCGTGCTCGGCGGAGGGCGGATGGGCGCGGGGATCGCGCACGCCTTCCTGCTCGCGGGAGCCCAGGTCACCGTCGTGGAACGCGATGACGTCGCCGCGGCCGACGCTGCGGAGCGGATCGGCGTCACCCTGCAGCGCTCGGTGGACCGCGGTGGCACCGACCGCTCGATCGCGGCCCTGGCCGCCGCGCTGGAGACGGGCACGGACGCGGCCGCGTTCGCCGACGCCGGGCTCGTGATCGAGGCCGTGCCCGAGGATCGTGCGCTCAAGACCGAGAGCCTGCGCCGCATCGAGGTGACCGTCGCCCGCACCGCGGCGATCGCCTCGAACACCTCGTCGATCTCGATCGACGACCTCGCCGCGACGCTCGCGCATCCCGAGCGCTTCCTCGGGCTGCACTTCTTCAACCCGGTGCCGGCGTCGTCCCTCGTCGAGGTCGTGGTGGGCGCGTCCACGAACCAGGAGCTCGTGGACGACGCCCGGGACTGGGTCGAGGCGCTCGGCAAGACCGCGGTCGTGGTCGCCGATGCGCCCGGCTTCGCCTCGAGCCGTCTCGGCGTCGCCCTCGCGCTGGAGGCGATCCGGATGGTCGAGGAGGGCGTCGCGACGGCCGCCGACATCGACGCGGCGATGGAGCTCGGCTACCGGCACCCGGCGGGCCCGCTGCGCACGACCGACATCGTCGGGCTCGATGTGCGTCTCGGCATCGCCGAGGAGCTGCACGCGAAGCTCGGCGAGCGGTTCGCCCCGCCGCAGCTGCTGCGCGACCTCGTCGCGGACGGGCACCTGGGGCGCAAGACCGGCCGCGGATTCTACGAATGGAGTGAGTGACGATGACCGACCTGCTGCCCAGCCATCTGCAGGGGTCCTGGTGGACCTCGTCCTCCGAGGGCGGCACGAT
>JAFDWP010000171.1 GCA_018268435.1 Actinomycetota bacterium | reverse complement strand
GTCCGGGAGGGCGGCTGCGGCCGCGTGCGCAGCTCCGGGATGATCTCGGCGAACCGGCGCCCGATCGGCTTGGCCTCGCCCGCCTGGTCGATGAGGCCCAGGGAGTACTCGAGCTCCGGGTAGTCCGCGAGCCCGCGGCCCACGTCGTGCGAGCACCACCAGGTGACGCCCCAGAGGCTCTCCGTGCGCACCGCGGCGCGCACGGTCGCCTCGAGGAAGTCCGGCGTCTGCTCGGGCGTCAGGCAGTTGGACGGGGCGCCGACCTCCTGCAGCCAGATCGGGCGCCGCGGATCCGTCGCGAAGGCCCGCGACAGCTCGATCATGTACTCGGCGTGCCGGTCGCTCGCCGCACTGCGTCCGCCGTAGCGCTGCGCGGTGCCGTTGAAGATCCACGAGTGCACGGTCGTCATGGCGCCGATGCGGGTGGCATGCGTCGGCACGAAGCCGTGCCCGTCCATGTACCAGGCGGCGTCGTACTCGCTGTGCACGTGCGGCAGGCCGGGCGCGGAGCGCTCCGCCGCGTCCAGCAGCGTGGTGAGCCACCCTGCGGCCTCGTCGGGGGAGACCGGCCAGGGGTGCGGGTGCACGGCGGCGGAGAACTGGTTCACCTCGTTGCCCAGGGTGAAGCCGAGGAAGTTCGGCGCATCGGCCAGGGCGGCGCCGAGCCGTTCGACCAGGGCGACCTGGCCGCTCAGCGCCTGCGGGTGCGTGAACATGTTCTTGTCGTGCCAGGTGAACAGCCAGGACGGGATGAAGTCGAAGCTCGACAGGTGCCCCTGGATCACGTCCACGCTCGCGTCCATGCCGAACTCCGCGGCCACGTCGACCACCGCCCGCACATCGGCGATCGCGTTCTCGCGGATCAGCGTGCGGTTCGGCTGCAGCACGGGCCAGAGCGGGAAGATCCGCACGTGGTCGAGGCCGAGCGCCGCGAGACCGGCGAAGTCGCGGCGCACGTCGTCGAGGTCGAGGTCGAGCCAGGAGTGCATCCACTCCTTCGCCGGGGTGTAGTTCGCGCCGAACCGCAGCGGGGCTGCCTCGCGGGGTGCGGCGGGGCCCGGGGTGGCGGGGGCCGGGACGGCGGGGCGGGCGGCGTCGTTGCCGAGGGTCATCGTGGGGTCCTTCCAGCGGGCCGGTTCCGAGCAACTATAGCGTTTTAGGCGCGGGATGCCGAGGTGGGGATGTCGACGCCCGACTCCGGGTCGGGCTCGGAGCCAGCGGCCTCGTCAGCCCTTGGCCGCGGCCTTCATCGCGCGCTTGTGCTCGCGCACCTTCGTGAGCGACTCCGGCGAGACGATGTCGGCGACGGAGCGGAAGGATCCGTCCTCGCCGTAGGGCGCGGAGGCCTCGCGCCACCCGGCGCCCGTGAAGCCGTACTGCTTGCCGAGCAGCGCGAGGAAGATCTTCGCCTTCTGCTCGCCGAAGCCGGGCAGGGCCTTGAGGCGGCGCAGCACCTCCGCACCGGTGGGGTCGCCCTGCGTCCACAGGTTCGCCGCATCTCCTCCCCAGTCGTCGACCAGAGTCTGGCACAGCGTCTGCACGCGCACGGCCATCGAACCCGGGAAGCGGTGCACCGACGGGGACTGCCTGAACGCGGCGAGGAACTCCTCCGGGTCGTACGAGGCGATCGTCGCCGCATCGACCGCACCCGTGCGCTGCTCGATCTTCAGCGGGCCGGCGAACGCGGTCTCCATCGCGACCTGCTGGTCCAGCAGCATGCCCACGAGCAGGGCGAGCGGGTTGTCCGAGAGCAGGGTGTCGGCGGCGGTGTCTCCGGTGATGTGCAGGGCCATGGATCCAGTCTCGCACCGGGGATCGGGGCGGGAAAGCGCGGCGGCCTGTGCCCGCGGCGCCTAGTTGATGATCTCGCCCCGGTCGTCGGCGCGCAAGGCGGCGAGGCGGTCGTGCCACTCCTGCAGCGCCTCAGGGGCCAGGCGGGTCCAGTCGTCGACCACGGCCAGCACGCGGAGTGGATGCGCGCTCCGGTAGGAGCGGGTCGGGTTGCCGGGGAACTTCTTGTCGGTGACGTTCGGATCGTCCTCGAACGCCCCGGTCGGCTCGACGAGATACACGCGGGGCTCGCCATGACCCGCCGCCAGCTCCGCCGCGAGACCGGCGCCGTCGCGCTGCGCCGTGAAGTAGATGTGGTTCATCACGATCTCGGGGCGGTAGTTCGACCGGAAGCCCGGGGTGAGGAGGTCGCCCGGGCCCAGATCCGCCTTGGTGCCGTGGAAGAACGGCCCCCTGTCGTCCGCTGCGCCAGCACTCACCCGTTCAGGGTAACCGTGGTCGCCCGGGTCGGGCACGCAGCCCGACGGGACCCGGGGGCGGTGACGGTCAGGCGCGTGCGTCGTCGCGCTCCGCCGCGGGCTCGGCATCGAGGCCGTACAGGGTCTCGACCGCGGCGATGAACTCGGATCCGCGACCCTGCGCGGACAGCTCGTGCGCGCGGCTGGTGGGGGTGTGCAGCAGCACGCCGGCGAGATGGCGCATCGCCTGCTCGACCTGCCCGCCGTGGTCTCCGCGCCGGCGGGCGCGCTCGATCTCCGCCTCGAGCAGGTCGAAGATGTGCCCGCGCAGAGCGACGACCGCCGGGGTGACGCTGTGCCGGGCGCCGACCTCGTGGAACGTCTCGGCGGCCGCGCGCACGATCGTGCGCGCGGCGTCGGTGGCCTGCAGCTCCTCCAGCGGCGCGTGCAGGCGGATGGTCTCGAGGTCGAGCAGGGCGACGCCCTCCACCTCGGCGACGTCGGGGGCGACGTTGCGCGGCAGGCCGAGGTCGACGATCAGCTGCGACGGGGCGGATCCGGCCGCGAATCCATGGCCGGGAACGGGGCAGTCGAGCGCGGCGCCGTCGGGCGACGGCAACGCCGACAGTGCCGGCCCCCGCCCGGCGCACAGGATCGCGGCGTCGAGCACCGGATGCTCGGCGCTCGTGCAGGTGATCACGATCGTGGCGTGCGCGGCGGCGCGGGCGTACTCGGACTTCGGCAGCGCACGGATGCCGTGCTTGGCGGCGAAGGCGGCCCCGCGGCCCGAGGGGGAGTACACGGTGATGTCGTGCGCGCCGCGCTCGCGAAGCGTCGCGAGGGTCACCGCGGCATAGGCGCCGGTGCCCACGAGCAGTACCCGGGCGGCGGCCCAGTCGGCGATCCGGCTGTCGGCCAGCTCGAGCGCGAGGCGCACCAGCGACCGGCCGGCGCGCCCCAGGGCCGTGTCGTTCTTGACCTTGCGCTGCGCCTCGCTGGCGCGCTGGAACAGCCGCTCCAGCTCGGGCGACGTGGTGCCGTGCCTGTGGGCCGAGCTGAGCGCGCGGCGCACCTGGCCGGCGATCTCGCCCTCGCCCGACACGACGGACTCGAGTCCGGACGCGACGGCGAAGAGGTGCTCGACGACGCGGGGCCCGGTGTGCACCGAGGAGGATGCGATCAGGGTGTCGACGGGGATCCCGCTGCGCTCCGACACGGCGCTCAGGATCCGGGTGACATCGGCGTCGTCGGCCGCGCCCTCCACGTCCACGTACGCCTCGAAGCGGTTGCAGGTGGCGAGGAGCACGGCGCCGCGCGCGTGCGCCGCCAGGGATCCGGCGAGGTCGTCGGGCGTCCGGCTGAGCCTCTCAAGGAGGTCGAAGGGGGCCGTCTTGTGGTTGGCCGTGACGCAGAGCAGCACGCGGGGAGTTTACGCTCGGCCCGTTTTGCGGATCCTGGATGCCGTCACGCGGCGACGCAGAAGTGGATGTGCCGCCGCGCGCGGTCACGTCGGAGCGCCGCGGGAGCCCCGCGGGAGCCCCGCCGGATCCCCGCCGCCGGAGCCCCGCCGTCTCCCCGCCGTCGGAAAACGGAGGAGGGATGCGGCGTGTCGCGCCGTGGGAGCGGTGCCACGCGGCGCGACACGCGGCAGCTCCTCCGTTTTCCCGCACGGTGGACCCGACGTCGCCCGACTCGGGCACCCCGGCGGCGGCACAGGAGCGTCGGAGACAATGGATCCATGCCCCTGAACGATGCGCCGCTGCTGCGGGCCCTCGCCGGTGACCGCCCCGACACGACCCCGGTGTGGTTCATGCGCCAGGCGGGGCGCTCGCTGCCCGAGTACCGCGACCTGCGCGTCGGCACCCGGATGCTGGACGCCTGCCTCACTCCCGACCTCGCGGCGGAGATCACGCTGCAGCCGGTGCGCCGGCACGGCGTCGACGCCGGGATCTTCTTCAGCGACATCGTGGTGCCGCTGCGGCTCGCCGGGGTCGAGGTCGAGATCGAGCCCGGCCGCGGTCCGGTGTTCGCCGCGCCGGTGCGCACCGCGGCCGACGTCGCCCGGATCACCGCCATCGACCCGGCCTCGCTCGACACGACCCGGATCCAGGAGGCCGTGCGCATCGTCGTCGCCGAGCTCGGCGACCGTACCCCGCTGATCGGCTTCGCGGGCGCGCCCTTCACCCTCGCCGCCTACCTCGTCGAGGGCGGGCCGTCCAAGGAGCATCTGCGCGCCCGGGCGATGATGCACACGGATCCGGAGTCCTGGAACCGCCTCGCGGGATGGCTCGCGCAGGTCTCGCGCACCTTCCTCGCCGCGCAGCGCGCGGCCGGTGCGAGCGCGGTGCAGCTGTTCGACTCCTGGGCCGGGTCGCTGAGCCCCGCCGACTACCGCGCCTTCGTCGCCCCGCACTCGGCTCGCGCCGTGGACGGCATCGACGGCCCCGTCATCCACTTCGGCGTCGGCACCGGCCCGTTCCTCGCCGACATGCGCCTGGACGGGCGCGCCGATGCGGTCGGCGTCGACTGGCGTGTGCCGCTGGACGAGGCCGCGGCCGTGCTGGGGGGCGACGTGACCGTGCAGGGCAACATCGATCCGGCGCTGCTGAGCGCGCCCTGGCCCGTGCTGGAGGCGCACATCCGCGATGTGCTGCACCGTGGGTCCGCGGCGCGCGCGCACGTCCTGAACCTCGGCCATGGCGTGCCGCCCGAGGCGGATCCCGCGGTGCTCACCCGCATCGTGGAGCTCGTGCACGCGGTGCGCGTCGAGCCGGCCCTCGGGGCCGTGCGGTGACCGAGGAGCACGGCGCGCCGGAGCTGGCGGAACGCGCGGCGCAGCTGCGGGTGGCGGTGATCGGCGGCGGCGTGGCCGGACTTGTGGCCGCCGAGTCCGTCGCCGCGATCGGCGCCCGGGCGACGGTGTTCGAAGCGGCGGACCACGCGGGCGGCGCGGTGCAGGCGGGCGAGGCGGACGGGCTCGTGTTCGACGCCGGCGCGGAGAGCTTCGCCGTGCGCGGCGGGCACGTGCAGGCCCTCATCGACGACCTCGGGCTCGGCGACCGGGTGCGCGCCCCCGAGCCCGGGGGAGCCTGGGTCGCCGGCATCCCGGGCGGCGCCGCGCCGCTGCCGAAGGGCGGGCTGCTCGGCATCCCGGGCAACCCGTTCGCGGAGGACGTGCGCCGCGTGATCGGCTGGCCCGGCGTCTGGCGCGCCTGGCTCGACCGGCTGCTCCCGCCGCTCACGATCGGGCGCGACCACAGCCTCGGCAGGCTCGTGCACAAGCGCATGGGCGACCGGGTGCGGGAGCGGCTGGTGGCGCCGGTCAGCACCGGCGTGTACTCCGCGCACCCCGACGACATCGACGTCGACGTCGCCGCGCCCGCCCTGAACGCCGCGCTCACCCGGTC
>JAFDWP010000170.1 GCA_018268435.1 Actinomycetota bacterium | reverse complement strand
GAGGCGTCGCGCAGCGCGGTGAGCTCGGCGATCCGGGCGGGCAGCTCCGCCTGCTCCCGGTCGAGCGCGGCGAGCGTCGCCGCGGCGCGCTCGACGGCCCGAGTCGCCGCGGTGAGCGCCGTCGCGCGCGCGTCCGCCGTCTGCTCGAGCTCGGCGGCCCGCTGCCACGCCCCGAGCTGCGTGGTCTGCGCGGTCGCCCAGACGCGCAGATCGGCCGTCTCGACCGCGTGCGCGCTCCAGGCCCGCCGCGCGGCCTCGTCGGCTTCCCGCGCGGTCGCCCGAGCGGCCTCCGCCCGGCGCGCCCCCGCGATCGCCGTGCGCAGCGACTCCGCGGCGCGGGCGCGGTCGAGCTCGGTGCGGGCCGCGGCGATCTGATCGGCCTGCGCGTCGAGGGCCTCCAGCGCGGCGCGCGCCCTGTCGCGCTCCGCCTGCGCCTGGCGCTGCTCGCGCAGGTCGACGAGGAGCGCGTCGGCCGCGGCCTGCGCCTGTGCGGCGGCATCCCGACCGATGCCGAGCTGCTCGGCACGGTACCGGCCGCGGGCGAGCGCGCGCCGCAGCTCGGCGATCCGCGCCCCCGCCTGGCCCGACCGGCCCTCTCCGTCCGACTCGTCCGACTCGCCCGGCGCACCGGCACCGCCGGCGCCGTCGACGGCCGGCGTGTCGTCGGTGTCCGACGGCGCCTCCGCCCCCTGCAGCCGGGCCTCGGCGACGATCCGCTCGGCCTCGCCCAGCGTCGCCTCGATGGTCGCCCGGCGCCCGCCGAGCGCCTGCTCGGCGGCTCTGCGGCGTTCGTCGAAGCGCGCCTGGTAGTCCTCGAACCGCTCCGTGCCGAAGAGCCGCCGCAGCAGCTTCTGCCGGTCCCGGCTGTCGGAGAGCAGGAAGTCGGAGAACTTGTTCTGTGCGAGCAGGATCACCTGCAGGAACTGCTCCATCGTGAGCTGCAGGATGTCGGCGAGCTCGTGGCCGACGTCGACCGCGCGCGCCGCCCGGCCGACCCAGCCCACCTCGGTGTGCTCCTCGAGGGCGACGGCGGGGGCCTGCTTCGTGAGGCCGCCGCCGCGCTTGGCCGGCCGCTGGTACTCCGGGGAGCGCGCCACGCGGAACCGGCCGGCGACCGTGCTGAACTCGACGACGACCTCGGTGCGGTCGTCCGGCTCGCAGTAGTCGCTGCGCAGCCGCTTCTCGCCGGTGCTGTAGCGGGGGACGCTGCCGTAGAGCCCGAAGCAGACCGCGTCGAGGATGCTCGACTTGCCGGCTCCGGTGCGCCCGCCGATGAGGAAGATCCCGTCGTCGGCGAACGCGTCGAAGTCGATCGTCTGCCGCGCACGGAACGGCCCGAAGCCCTCGATCTCGAGGCGGTGCAGCCGCACTACGCCAGCGCCTCGGCGAGCGTGCGGTCGTCCATCACCTCGCGGATCAGCTCCTGCTCCTGCTCGGTCGGCCCCTGCCCCGCTCGCACGTGCGTGAGGAACGCATCGACCCGGTCGGCGTCGGTGACGGCGGCGCGCAGCCGCTGGGCGTACGAGCGGTCCACGGCCTGGGCGGTCACGGCCGGCTCATGCTGCACCAGCGCGCAGAACGGGTACTTCTCGCGCAGCCGGCGCATCGGCTCGGTCTGCGGCAGGTCGTCGGTGTAGACCGCGCACACCCAGTCGTCGGCGTGCGCCGCGACGAGGTCGGGCGCGAGGATCTCGTCGAAGGATCCGGTCAGCGTGACGAGCCGGCGCGGCACGGGCAGGTCGAGCCAGCGCACGTCCAAGGCGCCGGCGCCGTCGAGGTCGACCAGCCAGGATCCGCGCGGCTTGTCCTGCTCGCCGAAGCTGTAGTGCAGCGGGGCACCGGCGTAGCGGATCCGCTCGGTGAGCGACTGGCGGCCGTGGATGTGCCCGAGCGCGACGTAGTCGATGCCGTCGAAGACCGACACCGGCACCATGTCGATGCCGCCCTGACGGATCTCGCGCTCGAGCCCCGTCGTCGCGTCGACTCCGGCGGCGAAGCAGTGCGCGATCACGACCGAGCGCCCCGGGTGCGCGTCGAGCCCGGCCCGCACCAGCTCCATGGCGCGCGCCACGGTCTGCGCCTGGGTGCGCAGCGGACGCCCCTCGGCGTCGGCCGCGAAGGCCTCGTGCCGACGGACGATCGCCGGCTCGAGGTAGGGGATCCCGAAGAACCGCACGGGACCGTCGGCATCGGCGATCGTGATCGGCCGGCCGACCATGCGGGGATCGGTGACCACGTGGATCCCCGCGCGCAGCAGCCGCGCCTGGAAGCCCAGCCGCGCGGCGGAGTCGTGGTTGCCGCTGGTGACGATCACCTGCGCGCCGGCGTCGGACAGCCCCACGAGCGCGTCGGTCAGCAGCGTGTAGGCGGCGGCGGCCGGGGTCGCCGAGTCGAACACGTCGCCGGCGACGACGACCACGTCGACCTGGTTCTCCCGCACCTGCGCGACGAGCACGTCGAGCACCTCGGCGAGCGCCTCCACGGTGGAGTGCCCGTGGAAGCCGCGGCCGATGTGCCAGTCGCTGGTGTGCAGGATCCTCATGTCCTCCACGGTACGGAGCGGGTCGGACATTCCCGCCGAGGCATGCCGGGGACCGCGGCACGCCCCGTGCACAACGCCCCGTGTGCGACCCGACGCGCGTAACAGGGCGTCACACGCCGGCGGAGCACGCTAGGGGTCAGCGCACGCGCAGCAGATCCGCGTGCTCGGGGTGCGCGTCGAACCAGTCGGCGACGTACCAGCAGACCGGGTCGATGTGCCGATCGCCGCGCGCGGCGATGTCCTCGACCGCCCCCTCGACGACCCGCGCGGCATAGCCGGATCCGCGGAAAGTCGGGATCGTGAAGGCCCTGGTGAGGGCCACGGTGCGTCCGTCGTCGCGGTAGTCGAGCACGCTCACCAGGACGCCGTCGCGGGTGAGCGCGTACCGCGAGGCGTCGTCCTCACGCGTGAGCATGAACCGCTCGGAGCCGGGGGAGATCGTCACGATCCCACGCTACGCCCGCCCTCCGGCACCGGCTCCGTTTTGACATGTGCGGTCACCGTCGGTAATAATCGGCCCCATGACCACCAACGCACGCCCCTTGTCCGCCCAGGAGGCGAACGGGACGACCGGGATGATGATGCCCGGTTGCGTTGGCATGTGTTGCCGAATGTGTCGCTGAAGCCACAGAACTCTGTCTGACTCGCTCGTCGTGATCTTCGCGGGCTGAGTCTCCGAGCGCACATCCCGTGCTCGTCCCTCCGGCTCGCCGGTCACATCGCAGCACTCTCAGAGTCGTCGACCGACTCCTTCCTCCCAAGGACCCATCATCATGTCGAACACCGCCCTCCTCGAGCGTCCCGCCACCGTCTCCCCCGTCGCCGCGCCCCGCCTGCACGCCGTGCCGCGCACCCAGATCGACGCCCCGGCTCCGGCGGTCGACGCGCCTCCGGCCCGTTCCCCGCGCGGCTTCGCCCTCTACGTCGGGATCGACGAGCTGAAGGCCGCCACCAACGGCGTGAGCCTTCCGCTGCTGGTCGACGCCCTGCGCCGCACCCTCGCCGAGCTCGTCCCGGACGCCGAGACGCACGCCACCGTCGCGCTCGCCCCGCAGGGCACCGGCGGCCGTGACCTCGACGTCGTGCGCCTCGCCCTGCACGAGCCCGGAGCGATCGCCCGTTCCAAGGCCGAGGCCGAGGAGCGCGAGCCCCTGGACGGCGGCGGCGTCGTGGTCGACATCTCCCGCAAGCGCGTGCTGATCGACGGCGACTCCGCGGCGTTCACGTACAAGGAGTTCGAGCTGCTGCAGTACCTGGTGCTGCGCGAGGGCGCGACCATCGAGCGCAGCGAGCTCGTCTCGGCGCTGTGGCAGACCTCCGACGAGGAGGCCCCCGGCGAGCGCACCATCGACGTGCACGTGCGCCGTCTGCGCGCCAAGCTCGGCCGCTACGAGGACATCGTCCGCACCGTCCGCGGCGTGGGCTACCGGTTCGACCGGCACGCCGACGTCGCGATCCGCTACGGCGTGGGCACCCCCTCCCCCGACCGCTTCTGAGCCCGCCGCCGGTCTGCCGGCGCCGGTCCGCCCGTCGCGGATCCGTTCTGCGGGTCCGGTCTGCGGATCGGATCCGGGACCGTCCCTGTCGGACGGCGGATCTAGGGTGGTCGCATGACCCTCGCCGCGGATCCTGCGCGCCGTGCGTGGCCGCCGCACGAGAGCGCGTATCGGCCGCGCGGCCCGCTCGACCTGCACGAGACCGTCGGCATCCTGCGGCGCGGACCCAAGGATCCCACGGTCGTGCGCGACGGATCCGTGCTCTGGCTCACGCTGCGCACCGCCGCCGGGATCGCGACCCTCGCCCTGCGCGGCTCGTCCGGCGAGGTGCGGGCGGCGGCCTGGGGCCCCGGTGCCGAGGAGGCGCTCGCCCGCGTGCCCGCGCTGTGCGGCGCGCTCGACGAGCCCGACGGGTTCGATCCGTCCGCCCATCCCCTGCTGGCGGAGGCGGCCCGACGGCATCCCGGTGCGCGGCTCACCCGCACGGACGCCGTGTTCGACGCGCTCGCCGGCGTGATCCTGGAGCAGAAGGTCACCGGCCTGCAGGCGTACGGCGCCTGGCGCCTGCTGGTCACGCGCTTCGGCGACCCCGCGCCCGGCCCGACTCCGCGCCCGATGGCGGTCGCCCCCGACGCCGACGGCTGGCGCCGGATCCCGTCCTGGGCGTGGCACCGCGCCGGCGTGCAGCCGCCGCAGTCCCGCACCCTCCTGCGTGCGGCGGAGCGCGCGCCCGGGCTCGAACGCGCGGTGCGCGCGGCGGCGGACGGGGACGCGCGCGATGCCGTGCTCACCAGCCTGCCCGGCGTGGGGCTCTGGACCTCCGCCGAGACCCGGATCCGCGCCCTCGGCGATCCCGATGCGGTGAGCGTGGGCGACTACCACCTCGCGCACGAGGTGGGCTTCGCGCTGACCGGGCGCCGCACCGACGACGCCGGCATGCTCGAGCTGCTCGCGCCGTGGGCCGGCCACCGGCAGCGCGTGGTGCGGCTCATCCGGCTGAGCGGCGTGGCCGAGCCGCGCCGCGGTCCGCGCCTCGCCCCGGAGGACCACCGCACCCGGTGAAGCGGGGCGGGGGTGCCCAGCCCCCGACCCCTCCCCGCGACGATCTGCACATCCTGCGACGGTCTGCACACGATTGGGGCGGGATCCTGTGCGGATCGTCGCATCGTGTGCAGATCGTCGCCCGGCGCGGACTTCGGCGGGATCCCCGGCGGGCTAGCCTGGCCTCATGACCACCGCGAACTCCGGTTTCACTCTGGCGCGACGCCCCCTCGAGCTGCGCTTCCGCACCCTCACGCTCGCCGCCCGTGACTGGCTCGGACCCGATTTCGTGCGTGTGCGCCTGGTCGGATCCGACCTCGCCGGCTTCGACTCCCTCGGCGCGGACGACCACATGCGACTGTTCTTCCCGGAGGGCCCGACCGACTCCGTCGAGGCGCTGCGCGCGGCACCCAGCCGCGAGTACACGCCGCTGGCGTGGGGCGAGGACTGGCTCGACGTGGAGTTCGCGGTGCACGGGGATGAGGGCACCGCCGCGCCCTGGGCTGCGAACGCTCCCCTGGGCTCCACGGTCGGCGTCGGCGGCCCGCGCGGCTCGCTGGTGCTGGAGGGCGAGCCCGACGGCTGGCTGCTCGCCGGCGACGAGACCGCGATCCCTGCGATCCGGCGCTTCGCCGCGCGGATCCCCGCCGGCGTTCCGGCGCGCATCGCGATCGAGGTGCGCGGCGCCGCGCACGAGCTCGCGATCGACGCCCCGGTGGCCGTGGACTGGATCCACCGCGGCGACGCCCCCGCCGGGTCCGCGCTCATCGCATTCCTGGAGTCGCTCGTCACCGGGGACCGCCCGGGCCTGGCGCCGTTCGTCTTCGTGGCCGCGGAGTCGTCGATCGTGAAGCCGGGCCGGGCCCTGCTCGAGCGCTGGGACATCGACACCGCCCAGGCCGTCGTGAAGGGCTACTGGAAGCGGGGCGAGGCGGAGTACCACGCTCCGCGCTGAGCCGTCGCCACGGTGCGACCTTGAAGGAGTGGGATTCCTGAACGACGCGCAGATCCGGGCGATGATCGGGGCCTCACCGCCCTGATGCTCGGCTTGCTCACGGTCGTGTCCACGCTGTTCATCCGCGTCGTCCGTTCCGAGATCGGCGGACTCCGCTCGGAGAGGAACGG
>JAFDWP010000016.1 GCA_018268435.1 Actinomycetota bacterium | reverse complement strand
GACGACGGCGTCGACAGCGGACCGATCCTCGCGCAGGAGCGGGTGCCGGTGCACCCGGGCGACACCGAGTCGGCCCTGCACGAGCGCATCAAGCCCGTCGAGCGGCGCCTGCTGATCGACGTCGTCCGCCGCATCGCCGAGGGAGAGCTCGACCTCGGCGCGCGCCCCACGATCTCGGATGCTCATCGGCCGTAGGCCGCTGACGAGAACCGACGCCCAACCGGAAGGAACCCGATGGCCGGCCCCGCTCACGACCCGTCCCTCTACCGCCCCCGCGATGCCGTGCGCATCCGCCGTGCGCTCGTCTCGGTCAGCGACAAGACCGGACTCGTGCCGCTCGCCCAGGCGCTGGCCGACAACGGCATCGAGATCGTCTCGACCGGATCCACCGCCCAGACGATCCGCGACGCGGGCCTGGACGTCACCGATGTGGCGGCGGTCACCGGTGTCGCCGAGATGCTCGACGGCCGCGTGAAGACGCTGCACCCCTCGATCCACGGCGCGGTGCTCGCCGACCTCCGGCTCGAGGACCACGAGCGCCAGCTCGCGGAGCTCGGGATCAGCCCCTTCGAACTCGTCGTGGTGAACCTCTACCCGTTCGTCGAGACCGTCGCCTCGGGCGCCGTCGGCGACGACGTCGTGGAGCAGATCGACATCGGCGGACCGGCGATGGTGCGCGCGGCCGCGAAGAACCACGCGAACGTCGCGATCGTGGTCTCGCCCGAGTCCTACCCGTCGCTGCTGCGCGCGCTCGAGGAGGGCGGCACGACGCTCGCACAGCGCCGTGAGTTCGCCGCCCGCGCGTTCGCGCACACCGCCGCCTACGACACCGCCGTGGCGCAGTGGTTCTCGGACGGCACGCTGTCCAGCGACAGCGAGCTGCCCGAGCACCTCACGATCTCGGCCTCCCGCCTGGCCACGCTGCGCTACGGCGAGAACTCGCACCAGCGCGCCGCGATCTACACGCGCGCCGGCGGGCACGGCATCGCGCAGGCCACGCAGCTGCAGGGCAAGGAGATGTCGTACAACAACTACGTCGACGCCGACGCCGCCCTGCGTGCGGCGTACGACATGGTGCACCCGGCCGTCGCGATCATCAAGCACGCCAACCCGTGCGGCATCGCGACCACGGCCGCGAACGCGTTGGATCCGATCGCGAGCGCCCACCTGCGTGCGCATGAGTGCGACCCGGTCTCGGCGTACGGCGGCGTCATCGCGGCCAACGGCACCGTGACGCTCAAGATGGCGGAGAACCTGAAGGACATCTTCACCGAGGTCATCGTGGCCCCGGCGTTCGAGCCCGCGGCGCTCGAGGTGTTCAAGGCGAAGAAGAACCTGCGCCTGCTGCAGTTGCCCGACGACTGGCAGCAGGAGCGCATGGACGTGCGCCTCGTGTCCGGCGGACTCCTGCTGCAGGACGCCGACCGCTTCCCCGACGACATCGTCTCGGTCGCCAAGAACTGGGAGCTCGTCTCGGGCGAGCGCCCGGACGACCTCGAGATGGAGAACCTCATCTTCGCCTGGAAGGCCTGCCGTGCGGTGAAGTCGAACGCCATCGTGCTCGCCAAGGCGAACGCGACGGTCGGCGTCGGCATGGGCCAGGTGAACCGCGTCGACTCGTGCCGGCTCGCGGTCGAGCGCGCGGGTGACCGCGCGGCCGGATCCGTCGCCGCCTCGGACGCGTTCTTCCCGTTCGCGGACGGCGCACAGGTGCTCATCGACGCCGGTGTCACGGCGATCGTGCAGCCGGGCGGATCCGTGCGCGACGAGGAGGTCGTGGCCGCCGCCCGCAAGGCCGGCGTCACGATGTTCTTCACCGGCGAGCGCCACTTCTTCCACTGAGCCGGGTTCCGGGCCTCCGGCCCGGAACCCTTCCTCCGCCGGCCCGGATGTGCCCGGATCCGGATCCCTTCCTCCGCCGGCCCGGAGCCCTTCCTCCCGCCGGCCCGGATGTGCCCGGATCCGGATCCCCTCTTCGCCGAGACCCCCTTGCAGCGTCGAAACCCCCTCTGGGTCGCGCCGCTGCGTGGGGGTTTCGGCGTGCTGTGGGGGTTTCGGCGAAGAGGTTGCGGAGGGGCGGGGACCGTACCCTCCCGTGGGCCGCGGATCCGGGACCGTTCCGTCGAGACCCCCTCGTAGCGTCGAGACCCCGTCTGGGTGTCGCTGCTGGGTGGGGGTTTCGGCGTTCCGGGGAGGTCTCGGCGCGAGGGGTGGCTGGGGGCGAGAAGACCAGGTGTGCGGAGTGGCGGGTGTGCGGTTGGCGCGGATCCGGGCCTCCTCAGCGGCCGCTCGTGCACGGCGCGGATCCGCATCCGTTCCGTCGACACCCCCTCGCAGCGTCGAGACCCTCTCCTCGCCGTGTCGAGACCCCCACGGAGCGTCGAGACCCTCTCCTCGCCGTGTCGAGACCCCCTCGCGGCGTCGAGACACCCTCTGGGCAGCGCCATTGCGTGGGGGTCTCGACGCTCCGTGGGGGTTTCGGCGCGACGGAGCGGGTGGGGCGAGAGAAACAGGGTGTGTGAAGCGGCGGGTGTGCGGACGGCGCGGACGCGCGGACGGCGCAGACCCGCGGACGGCGCGGACCCGCGGACGGCGCAGACCCGCGGACGGCGCAGACCCGCGGACGGCGCGGACGTGCGGACGGCGCGGACGCGCGGACCGCGGCGGGGCGTCATCGCGGAACCCGCACTGTCGTGTCCGATTTCCGCGAGCCTGCGGGAATCGGACGTGTCAGAGTGGAGGCATGAGCTTCCCTGGGATGACCTTCGACGAGCGGTATCGCGCGATCGACGCGCGCGACACGCGCTTCGACGGGCAGTTCGTGACCGCCGTCCGCTCGACCGGCATCTACTGCCGCCCGAGCTGCCCCGCGCGCACGCCGAAGCCGGAGAACGTCACCTTCTTCCCCACCAGCGCGGCCGCGCACGAGGCGGGATACCGCGCCTGCAAGCGCTGCCTGCCCGAGGCCGCACCCGGCTCACCGGAGTGGAACCTGCGCGGTGACGTCGCGGCCAGGGCCATGCGCCTCATCGCGGACGGCGTCGTGGAGCGCGAGGGCGTGCCGGGTCTCGCCGCCCGCCTCGGCTACTCCGCGCGCCACCTCACCCGGCTGCTCGTGAACGAGCTCGGCGCGGGACCCCTCGCCCTCGCCCGGGCGCACCGTGCGCACACCGCCCGCATGCTGTTGGTGGGCACCGACCTGCCGATCGCCGACGTCGCGTTCTCCGCCGGATTCGCGAGCGTGCGCCAGTTCAACGACACCGTGCGCGAGGTGTTCGGCCTCGCCCCGGGGGAGCTGCGGGCCCGCAGGCATGCCAGGGATGCGGCCCCGGCGGGCGTCGCGGGGGCCGCGCATGCGGTCCCCGGCGAGATCGACCTGCTGCTGCCGTACCGCCGACCGTTCGATGCGGCGGGGCTCTTCGCCTGGATGCAGGCGCGGGCGCTCCCGGGCGTCGAGGAGGCGACGGAGCGCGCCTTTGCCCGGCACCTGCGCCTCGACGGGGGTCCCGGCTGGTTCGCGCTGAGCCTGGACGACGCCGACCGGCTGCACCTGCGCGCCCGCCTCGCCCAGCTCGGCGACCTCGCGCCGCTCGTCGCACGCGCACGGCGGCTGTTCGACCTGGACGCCGATCCCCAGGCCGTGGACGCCGCCCTCGCCGGACACGCTCCGCTCGCGCCGCTGGTCGCCCGCGTGCCCGGCATCCGCGTGCCCGGCGCCGCGGATCCGCACGAGATGCTCATCCGCGCCATGATCGGGCAGCAGATCACGGTCGCCGCCGCCCGCACGGCGCTGACGGGGCTCGCCCACGCGCTGGGGGAGCGGGTCGGATCCGACGACGAGGCGGGGATCCTGTTCCCGACCATGGCCGCGATCGCCGAGCACGGGCACGAGGTGCTGCGCGGACCGGCCGCGCGGATCCGGGCAGTCACGGGTGCAGCTGCCGCGCTCGCCGACGGCTCGCTCCGGCTCACCCTCGGCGACGACGGCGAGGCCCAGAGGGCGGCGCTGCTCGCGATGCCCGGGATCGGGCCGTGGACCGCCGACTACGTGCGCATGCGCGTGCTCGGAGATCCCGATGTGTTCCTGCCCGGCGATGTCGCCGCCCGGGCGGGTGCCGGCGGCGTCGGGCTCCCCGCCGACGCCGAAACCCTCGACGCCTGGGCGACGCGCACGGCCCCCTGGCGCAGCTACCTCACCGCGCACCTGTGGCGGGCCGCGCCCGCGAAGAAGGGCAGGGCGGCGTCGACCGCAGAAGCGGCTACCACCACCGGACCCACCATCCCCGGCGCGGCCGCCGCCGCACCCACGAAGACCCCGACCAGGAAGGCCTCGACATGACCGCCATCATCCAGACCGTCACCACCCCGGACGGCCCGTTCACGATCCTCGCCGACGACGAGGGACGCGTGCTGGCCTCCGGCTGGACCGCCGACCACGAGGCGATCGTGCACCGGCTCGCCGAACGGAACCGCCCCGCCGACGTCGTGGAGGGATCCACGGCCGCGGCCGATGCGGTCGCCGCGTACTACGCCGGCGACGTCGCGGCGATCGACGCCGTCGAGGTGCGTCTGTTCGGCACCGACATGCAGAACGCGGGGTGGGCGG
>JAFDWP010000169.1 GCA_018268435.1 Actinomycetota bacterium | reverse complement strand
TCGACGAGCACGCTGCGGCCCGCCTCCTTCACCTGCATCAGCAGCGGCTCCGCGTCGGCGCTGGCGAGCAGCGACAGGTAGCACCGGGTGCCGACGCTGCCCACGCCCACGACGCGGCGCGCCACATCGCTCACCCGGTACTGGCGCAGCACCAGCTGGATGTCGACATTGGCCGTCGCCGCGTACTCCGCGAACGCCTGATCGCTCGTCGCCCTGATCTCCGGGTCGACGTGGCTCATCACGGGGGGCTGCTCGATGAACCGCGGCTGCCCGTCCTCGCCGCGCACCGTGAGCTTGCGGGCCGCGCGCGCACCCGTGCGCTTCTCCGCCGCGGCGATCGCCTTGCTCAGGGCGACCTGCGACTCCGTGTCGATGCCGACGCGGGAGACGGATGCGTCGAAGTGCGCGTAATAGCGCTGCAGCGGATCGGTCCCCGCCGCGGACCGCAGCGCCCGCGCGTAGGCGATCACGCACTGCCGGGCGGCCTCGTCGGCCACCGCCTGTCCGCGCGTGTCCCTGGCGCCGATCACCACGCTGGCGACGAGCCGCTTCAGATCCCACTCCCACGGCGCCCAGGCCGACTCGTCGAAGTCGTTCAGATCGAACATCAGCGTGCGCTGCGGCGAGGCGAAGAACCCGAAGTTGCTGATGTGGGCGTCCCCGCAGGACGGCACCATGATGCCGGTGTGCGCCTCCCGGGCGAGGTCGGCCGCCATGATCGCCGCCGTGCCGCGGTAGAACGCGAAGGCGCTGGAGGCCATGCGCTCGGTGCGCAGCGCGATCAGATCCTGGAGCCTGGTGCTGTTCTGATGGTCGAGGATCGCGAGCGGATCCCGGCCCGTCGTGGTGAGGTTCGCCAGTTCCGTGCGGGGGATGCGCTCGCGCGCCGCCCGTCCGGCAGCGAGCGCTTCTGCGCGGGTGAGCATGGGGGCACCGACGACGCTGGACTCGGTCATGGCTCATTCTCTCTCGCGGGGGGCGTTCGCACCGAGGAAATGTCGGTGCCCCCACATAGTGTCGGAGACGGCGAGACCACCGCAATGGATCCCCATCGAGGAGCGTGCAGCATGGATTGGAAGATCGAGCTCATCTTCGTGCCGGTCACCGACGTCGACCGGTCGAAGGAGTTCTACGAGCGGATCGGCTTCCACGCCGACCACGACCAGACGCCGTTCGAGGGGCTGCGCTTCGTGCAGATGACGCCTCCCGGATCCGCCTGCTCGATCGCGTTCGGCACCAACCTCGGCATCGACCTCGAGCCGGGCCGGCAGAACACGATCCAGGTCGTCGTGCCCGACGCCGACGAGGCCCTGGCGCACCTGCGCGGGCTGGGCGTGCAGGCCGACGGTGTCGACGAGCAGGGCTGGGGGCGCTTCGTCACGTTCGCCGACCCGGACGGCAACCGCTGGACGCTGCAGCAGCTGCCGGACCGCAGCGGGCAGGCATGATCGGAGGCGCTAGCGTGGG
This sequence comes from Actinomycetota bacterium, assembly GCA_018268435.1. Classification (GTDB taxonomy): domain Bacteria; phylum Actinomycetota; class Actinomycetes; order Actinomycetales; family Microbacteriaceae; genus Microbacterium. The sequence continues at coordinate 2,404 of JAFDWP010000169.1, read as the reverse complement.
GGCATGACCTCGCCGATCGACGCCACCTCGACCCCCGCCTGGACCGAACTCACGGGGCTGAGGGAGTCGTTCTCCCCCGACCTGCGCGGCTGGTTCGCCGACGACGCCCAGCGCGTCGAGAGCCTGACGTTCGATCTGGCGGACCTGCGCGTCGACCTGTCGAAGAACCTCGTCACGGCGGAGATCCGTGCGGCGCTGGTGCGCCTGGCCGGGCAGACCGGCGTCGCCGAGCGCTTCGCGGCGATGCTCGACGGCGCCCACATCAACACCACCGAGGACCGCGCTGTGCTGCACACGGCGCTGCGCCGCCCGGCGGGGGCGGCGCCGGCGCTGGTGGTCGACGGCCAGGACGTGGATCACGACGTGCACGAGGTGCTCGACGCCCTGAGCGTGTTCGCCGACCGGGTGCGCTCCGGCGCGTGGCGCGGTGTGACGGGCAAGACCGTGACCCATGTCGTCAACATCGGCATCGGCGGATCCGACCTCGGTCCAGTGATGGTCTACGAGGCGCTCAAGCCTTACGGTTCCGGGATCCAGGCCCGATTCGTGTCGAACATCGACCCGACCGACATCGCCGAGAAGACCGCCGACCTCGACCCGGAGACGACGCTGTTCATCGTCGCCTCCAAGACGTTCACCACGCTCGAGACGCTCACGAACGCGCGCCTCGCCCGCGAGTGGCTGTGGCAGCGCCTCGCGGCGGCGGGCGTCGATCTGGCCGACGATGAGGCGCGCAGCAACGCTGTCGCGCACCACTTCGTCGCCGTGTCCACCGCGCTCGACAAGGTCGCGGCGTTCGGCATCGACCCCGCCAACGCGTTCGGCTTCTGGGACTGGGTCGGCGGGCGCTACTCGGTCGACAGCGCCATCGGGCTGTCGCTGGCCATCGCGTTCGGCCCGGACGCCTTCCGCGAGCTGCTCGCCGGGTTCCACGCCGTCGACGAGCATGTGCGCACCACTCCGCTGGAGCGCAACGTGCCGGTGCTGATGGGCCTCCTGAACGTCTGGTACTCGAACTTCCTCGGCGCGCAGTCGCACGCGGTGCTGCCTTACGCGCAGCAGCTCAGCCGCTTCCCCGCGTACCTGCAGCAGCTCACGATGGAGTCGAACGGCAAGTCGGTGCGCTGGGACGGCACGCCGGTGACCACCGACACCGGCGAGGTCTTCTGGGGCGAACCCGGCACCAACGGGCAGCACGCGTTCTACCAGCTGATCCACCAGGGCACGCGGCTGATCCCGGCCGACTTCATCGCGCTGGCGAACCCCGCCTATCCGCTCGCCGACGACGGGCGCGACGTGCACGGCCTGTTCCTCGCGAACTTCCTCGCCCAGACCAAGGCGCTCGCCTTCGGCAAGACCGCGGCGGAGGTCGAGGCCGAGGGCACCACCGGGGCTCTCGTGGCCGCCCGTACGTTCGCCGGAAACCGCCCGACGACGTCGATCTTCGCGCCCGCGCTCACGCCGGCCGTGCTGGGTCAGCTCATCGCCCTGTACGAGCACATCACCTTCACGCAGGGCGTGATCTGGGGCATCAACTCCTTCGACCAGTGGGGCGTCGAGCTGGGCAAGCAGCTCGCGCTGCAGATCGCTCCGGCCATCGAGGGCGATCAGGACGCCGTGAACGCGCAGGATGCGTCCACGCGCGCACTGCTCGCCTACTATCACCAGCACCGGGCGTAGGCACGGGAACGAGGTCCAGCGCGGCGCTGATCTGCTCTGGACCTCTCGCGTGCCGGGGCGCATACTCGACTCGGCAGAGCTGAGGAGCACCGAGATGACCACGCAGGATCACGTCGCGACCGTTGACACCGACATCGCCGCTCCGGCGCAGCGCGTCTGGGATGCGCTCACCGCACCGGAGCGCCTGCCCGAGCTGTGGTTCGGCGCCACGGTGCGGACGACCTGGGTGCCCGGCTCCCCCATCACCTGGGACGGCGTGTGGAAGGAGACCCCCTATCAGGACAAGGGCGAGATCCTGACGTTCGATCCGCCCAGACTGCTGCGGCTCACGCACTACAGCCCGCTGAGCGGGGCGCCGGACACGCCCGAGAACTACCACACGCTCGGATTCGCACTCACCGAGACCGGCCCGACGACGCACGTGGTCCTCTCCCAGGACAACAACCCCACGGAAGAGTCCGCCCAGCATTCGCAGGGCATGTGGGAGCAGCTGCTGCAGCTGCTCAAGCAGACCGTCGAGGCCGCCTGACCCGGGTCGACGCCCGGCGCCGGCTCACCCGATAGGCAGCATCCGGCCGTCGCGGTGCGCGGCGTCGAGAGCGTGCTCGGCGGCGCGACGCCCCTCCGCGATCAGCCGCGGCACGTCCTTCATCATCCACTGCGCCATGCGCTCCATCTCCGGCTGGATGAGCAGGACGGTGGGGTCGGTGCGCAGATCGGCCGT
>JAFDWP010000168.1 GCA_018268435.1 Actinomycetota bacterium | reverse complement strand
CGGTGCGGCGAGTGGTGGTACGAGAGCAGCGTGCCGGTCTGCGTGTCGGCGACCAGCACGATGTCGCCGCCGTCGCCGCCCTTGCCGCCGTCCGGGCCACCCAGGGGCTTGAACTTCTCCCGGTGCACCGAGACGCAGCCGTTGCCGCCCTTGCCGGCGCGGAGGTGCAGCGTCACCCTGTCGACGAACGTGACCATGCGGAGATCCTCCTGGATTGCGGGGCGGGGCGACGGGATTCGTGCCGGGAAAGGGAAACGGGGCGGGCCGAAGCCCGCCCCGTTTCCGAAGCCACTCAACCGGTGGCTGAGGCGTTGAAGCCTACTCGGCGGCTGCGACGATGTTGACGACCTTGCGGCCGCCCTTCGCGCCGAACTCGACCGCACCGGCGGCGAGGGCGAACAGCGTGTCGTCGCCACCACGGCCGACGTTGACGCCGGGGTGGAAGTGCGTGCCACGCTGGCGGACGATGATCTCGCCGGCGCTGACGGTCTGGCCGCCGAAGCGCTTCACGCCGAGTCGCTGTGCGTTGGAGTCACGACCGTTGCGGGTCGAGCTCGCACCCTTTTTGTGTGCCATTTCTCAGCTCCTCTTCGTGCTTACTTGATGCCGGTGATCTTGACGCGCGTGAGGTCCTGACGGTGGCCCTGGCGCTTCTTGTAGCCGGTCTTGTTCTTGAACTTCTGGATGACGATCTTCGGGCCGCGGAGGTGGCTGACGACCTCGGCCGTGACCTTGACCTTCGCGAGCTTGTCGGCGTCGGTGGTGATCGTGTCACCGTCGACGAGGAGCACCGCGGCGAGTTCGACCTTGTCGCCCTGGGCTGCCTTCAGGCGGTCGAGCTGAACGATCGTGCCGACCTCGACCTTCTCCTGGCGTCCACCGGCGCGCACTACTGCGTAAACCACTTCATACCTGTTTCGTTGGGGAGCGGGACCGCTCCGTAATCTCACGGGAAGACTGTGCGTGCATCGCGCCACAGCAGAGGGATCCGCAGTGGCGGGCGCGAGTTGCATGTTCCCGCGGCGGCCGAGTGGGGCGTCCGGCGCGGTGCACCAAGGAGCTACTTTACCGGATGCGCTTCGCCCTCGCAAAGCGAGCGGGAGTGTGTCGGGATCCGGGATCGACGCGGGACCGTGCACGCGCCCTAGGATCGCGGAATGGCGATCCTCGTGGACGATCCGATCTGGCCGGCGCACGGCCGGCTCTGGTCGCATCTGGTCAGCGACTCCGACCTGGACGAGCTGCACGCCTTCGCGTCCGCGCACGGCATCCCGCCGCGGGCGTTCGACCTGGACCACTACGACGTGCCGGCCGATGCGCTGCCCCGTCTCGTCGCGGGAGGCGCCGAGCACGTCGGCGGCAAGGAGCTCACCCGCCGCCTGATCGCCTCGGGCCTGCGGATCCGGGCGCGCGACAGGACGGCCGGCCACGACCACCCGGCGCGGAACGGGCGCTGAGGCCGTCCCGCGCCGGGTCAGCCCTGCTCGGCCGCCGGCGCGGCCTGCGGGGCGGCCTCGGTCGTGTGCACGACGGCCGTGCCCGCGGAGAGCGCCGCCGTCGTCACGCGACGACGGTTGCGCCCCTGGCCGGGAGCCTTGGGCTCGGGCAGCGCGTCCAGCACCGAGTCGAGCAGCTGCTCGGTCTCGGTCCGGGGTGCCTTGCTGCGATCGGATCCGCGCTTCTTGCGCTGCTTCTTGGGGCGCTCCGCGGCCGGCGCCTCGACGACGGGCTCTGCCGGAACCTCGGCGGACACGGGGGCCTCGCCCGCGGGGCGGCTCGATGCGGCGATCTGCGCGAGCGCCGACTTCGCCCCCTCGGGGATGCTGTGCGTGCCGCCGGCCGCGGGTGCCGCCGGCGCCACCGGACCCGTGCCGGTGCCGCCGTTGCCGGAGCCGCCGTTCGCGGCTCCGCCGCGCTGACGACGGTTCGAGTTCTGCTGCTGCGGCGCCGCCGCGCGGTGCTTGACCACGGGGTCGTGGTGCACGATGACGCCACGGCCCGCGCAGACCTCGCAGGGCTCACTGAAGGTCTCCAGCAGGCCGAGGCCGAGCTTCTTGCGCGTCATCTGCACGAGGCCGAGCGAGGTGACCTCCGCGACCTGGTGCTTGGTGCGGTCGCGGCTCAGGCACTCCACGAGCCGTCGCAGCACGAGGTCGCGGTTGGACTCGAGCACCATGTCGATGAAGTCGACGACGATGATGCCGCCGATGTCGCGCAGGCGCAGCTGGCGGACGATCTCCTCGGCCGCCTCGAGGTTGTTCTTGGTGACGGTCTCCTCGAGGTTGCCGCCAGAGCCGACGAACTTGCCGGTGTTGACGTCCACGACCGTCATGGCCTCGGTGCGGTCGATCACGAGGGATCCGCCCGAGGGCAGCCACACCTTGCGGTCCAGCGCCTTCTCGATCTGCTCGGTCACCCGGTACGCGTCGAACGGGTCGCGCTCGTCCTCGTACGCCTCGACGCGGTCGAGGAGGTCGGGGGCCACGCTCTCCAGGTACGTGCGGATGGTGCGGCCGGCATCGGCGCCCTGGATCCGCATCCGGGTGAAGTCCTCGTTGAAGACGTCACGGACGATCTTCACGAGCAGGTCGGGCTCGGCGTGCAGCAGAGCGGGCGCCTGCTGGGACTCGACCTGCTTCTGGATGTAGCTCCACTGCGCGGTGAGGCGCTGCACGTCGTTGGTCAGCTGTTCCTCGGTGGCGCCCTCGGCCGCCGTGCGCACGATCACGCCGCTGGACTCCGGGAGCACCTCCTTGAGGATGCGCTTCAGGCGCGCGCGCTCCGTGTCGGGGAGCTTGCGCGAGATGCCGTTCATGGATCCGTTCGGCACGTACACGAGGTAGCGGCCGGGCAGCGAGATCTGGCTGGTCAGGCGGGCGCCCTTGTGCCCGACCGGATCCTTGGTGACCTGCACCAGCACCCGGTCGCCGGCCTTGAGCGCGAGCTCGATGCGGCGCGGCTGGTTGCCGGTCTCGACGCCGTCCCAGTCCACCTCGCCGGAGTACAGCACGGCGTTGCGGCCGCGACCGATGTCGACGAACGCGGCCTCCATGCTGGGCAGCACGTTCTGCACCCGGCCGAGGTACACGTTGCCGATGAGCGACGCGTCCTGGTTGCGGGCGACGTAGTGCTCGACGAGCACATTGTCCTCGAGCACGGCGATCTGGGTGCGCCCGTTCTTGGAGCGCACGATCATCTCGCGGTCCACGGCCTCGCGGCGGGCGAGGAACTCGGCCTCGGTGACCACAGGGCGGCGGCGGCCCGCGTCGCGGCCGTCGCGGCGGCGCTGCTTCTTGGCCTCGAGCCGGGTGGAGCCCTTGATCGCCTTGGGCTCGGTGATGTACTCGACCACGCGCTGGCGCTGGCGGGGCTCGACGCCCTCGCCGCGGCCGCGGGTGCGACGGCTGTCATCGCCGTCGCGGCCCTCCCGCGTACGCGCCGGGAGCGGCACGATCGTGGGCGCGTGGAAGTGCAGCTGGGTAGACACCCGCGACACGAACACCTCGGGCAGCAGGCCCAGGCTCACGGCGGTGACCGGCTCGGGCTCCGCGGGGGTCTCGGGTTCGGCCGGTGCGGCCTCGATCTCGACGGCGGGTTCGGGCTCGGCGACCGGCGTCGGCTCGGCGGGCGCGGTGTCTTCGGTCCCTGAGCTTGTCGAAGGGACCTCGACCGGAGCATCCGTCGCTTCGACAGGCTCAGCGACCGGCTCGGCGGGCGCCTCGGGCGCTTCGACAGGCTCAGCGACCGGGGCCGCGGGCGCGGTGTCTTCGGTCCCTGAGCTTGTCGAAGGGACCTCGACCGGAGCATCCGTCGCTTCGACAGCCTCAGCGACCGGCTCGGCCGAAGCCTCGGTCACCGCGTCGATCGCCGCAGCGATCGACGCATCGAAGTCGAGGGTGGGGGCGTTGTCATTGTTCTCGTCGGCCATCTCTGGCGTACTCCCTGCACGACGGCCTGGCCGCCGTGAATTCTCTCGTGCGGTGCGCTCGGCACCGCGAACTCAATCGGTCTGCGATCGGCATGTGCTCTGATCGCTGGGAGCCGGAGCCCCCGAAGTCTTTATCCGTCGTCCGCCATCGCGGCGTTCCGACCCGTTCATTATCGCACCATCGGGGCCGGATCCCCGCCTTGACGTGATCCGATGCGTCCGCATGCATCCTGAGCAGAGGCGCGACTGGGATAATCGCGGCATGTCTGCTCAGCGCAACCTCGCGGGAACCACGCCCGTCGGCTACGCCATCTGGCTCATCATCGCAAGCGTCGTCGGGTGGTGGGCGGCCTTCCAGCTCACCCTCGACAAGTTCGCGACGCTGCAGAACCCGAGCGCGGATCTCAGCTGCAACGTGAGCGTGTTCGTGCAGTGCGGGAAGAACCTGGAGTCCTGGCAGGGCTCGGTGTTCGGCTTCCCGAACCCGCTCATCGGGCTCACCGGCTGGATGGCCCCGCTCGTCGTCGGCGTGGCGATCCTCGCCGGCGCGCGGTTCCCGCGGTGGTTCTGGGTGCTGTTCGGACTCGGCATCACCGGCGCCTTCGCATTCATCGCATGGCTGATCGCGGAGAGCTTCTTCTCGCTGCACACGCTGTGCCCGTGGTGCGGTCTGACCTACCTCGTGGTGATCCCCACCTTCCTGGCCACCATGCAGCAGCTCTTCGCCAACGGGACGATCCCCGTCGGCCGCAGCGCCCAGAAGCGCGCCCGCCGGCTCGGCGCCTGGGTGCCACTCATGTCGATCATCGCCTTCGCGCTCGTCGTGGTGCTCGCCCAGATCGCCGGCGTCGACCTGATCGGAGAGGTCGTCCGAATGTTCTGAGGCGGATCCCCCGCACACGACGAACGCCCCGGTCCTCGAGGAGAGGATCGGGGCGTTCGTCGTTTTCGGATCAGCCGAACCAGATGCCGAGCTCACGCGCGGCGGACTCCGGCGAGTCCGAGCCGTGCACGAGGTTCTGCTGCACCTTCAGACCCCAGTCGCGGCCGAAGTCGCCGCGGATCGTGCCGGGGGCG
>JAFDWP010000167.1 GCA_018268435.1 Actinomycetota bacterium | reverse complement strand
TTCGAGACGTTCGTGCGCCCCGCGCTGCTGCGGCTGCAGGGACGCGCCGAGGTGCTCCGCCCGCTGCGCCGGGTGCCCGCGGGCACGTCGTGGCGCACGCCGCCGGGGCGTCGGCAGTACCTGCCCGCCGTGATCGTGGACGACGCGGTGCTGCCCGCGACACGCGGAGGATCCGGCTCGCATCTGAGCGTCGGCCTGGGCGGCGCGACCGCGTACGCCGTGGTGCCGGCGGAGGTCGCCGAGGTGCGCGTCGGCGATCTCGTCGACGTGCTGGAGCTGAGCTGAGCGCCGTGCCCGCGGGCCCTGCGACCACCCTGCTCGCCGCCGTCGTGCTCGTGGGCGGCCGCGCACGGCGGATGGGCGGTGCGGCCAAGCACCTGCTCGACCTCGGCGGCTGCACGCCCTGGGAGCGGACGCTGGCCGCCCTCGCGGAGCACGGGATCGCCCCCGTGGTCGCGGTCGGGGTGCCGCCCCCGGCCGCCGACCACGCGGGTGCCGTGACCTGGGTGCGCGAGGAGCCGCCGTTCGGCGGGCCGGTCGCCGCGCTCGCCGCGGCGCTGGCGCTGCCCGAGCTCGCCGCCGCGGACGAGATCCTGCTCCTGGCCGGAGACCTCGCCCGCCCCGCGGCCGTGGTCGCCCGCCTGGTCGAGCCGGATCCCGCCGAGACCGAGACCGCCGAGACCGCCGCGCCCGACGCCGCCGCACCGTCCGCCGACGCCCCCGCCGACGCCGCTGCGCCCGTGTCCGCCGACGCGGTCGTCTTCCGCGCCGGCGGGCAGCCGCAGTGGCTCGTCGGGCGCTACCGCGTCGCCGCGGTGCGGGCGGCGCTCGCCGCGCTCGACGCGGTGGACGGCGCCTCTTGCCGCGCGCTGTTCGGGGGGCTTCCGATCCGGTGGATCGCGGACGAGGATGGCAGCACGGCGGACATCGACACCCCCGAAGACCTGGCCCGCGCCCGCGCCGGGATCGCCGGATCCATCAGACGACCAGAGGAGTCCTCATGACCGAGAACGATCGCACCCTGCCTCCGGAGGCGCTCGACGACTGGGCCGCCGAGCTGCGCGAACGGTTCGGCCTCGCCGAGGAGGACCTGCCGATCGCCCTGATCCTCGACCTCGCCCGCGACGTCGCGAACGGCGTCGCGCGCCCGGCGGCGCCGTTCAGCGCCTTCGTCGCCGGCCTCGTCGCGGGCCGGGCCGGCGGCAGCCCCGGTGATGTGCGGGCGGTCGTCGCCGCGATCTCCGACCTCGCCCTCGCGCACCGGGCCGACCCCGGGGCCTGAGTCGCGCCGGAGCGCGTTCGGATCCGCCTCGGAGCGGGTCAGGATCCGGGATCCGCATGGTCCTGATCCGAACCTCCTATCGCGAGCGCGATTATTCACGGCCCTATGCTCCGGCTGGGAAGAAGCCTGGTGGGAGGATGGATTCATGGCCAGCGCCGGGCCCGTCTGCGGGCCGATCTCCAGCTATTCGCGTGTGCGGATCCTGCACCTCGTGCAGTCCCGATCCCCGCGAACGATCGGTGAGCTCTGTGAGGCGACCGACCTGCACCCGAACACGGTGCGCGAGCACCTGCAGCGCCTCATCGAGGGCGGCTACGTCGTGCAGGCCACCGAGCACCGCACCACGCGCGGCCGTCCGCGCGTGCTGTACAGCGCGGCCACGGGGGCGCCCGAGGCGTCCAGCCCGGTCGCGAAGCAGAAGGCTGACGACGCCGCCCGGCGCGGAGACCTGCTGCGTCGCGTCCTGCAGACCGACCCCTCCGAGCTCGGCCAGCCCGCCACCTACCAGCTGGACGCGCTCGTCGAGCATCTCGAGGAGAGCGGCTTCGCCCCCGTCATCGACGAGGACCGGCTCACCGTCGAGCTGAGCCCGTGCCCGCACGCCGCCGCCCGGCCCGAGCACCGGCCGGTGCTGTGCCAGGTGCACCTCGGGCTCATGCAGGGGGTGCTGGCCCAGGCCGGCGGCCCGCTCGGAGCCCGCTGCGTGCGCTCGGCGGCGCGGCCCGAGGAGTGCACCGTGGAGCTGGAGCGGCTGACCGCCGACGCGCCCGACGCGAGCTCGCAGGAAATGGGATCCGGATCCGGATCCGTGAACACAGGAGGCGTCCTTCATGGACTGGCTTGACCCCCTCGTCCTGTCCCGGTGGCAGTTCGGGTTGACGACCGTCTACCACTATCTGTTCGTGCCGCTCACGATCGGCATGGCCCTGGTGACGGCGATCCTCCAGACCGTCTGGGTGCGCACCGGCAAGATCGAGTACCTGCACCTGACCCGGTTCTTCTCGAAGATCTTCCTCATCAACTTCGCCATGGGCGTCGTGACCGGCATCGTGCAGGAGTTCCAGTTCGGCATGAACTGGTCGGACTACTCGCGCTTCGTCGGCGACGTCTTCGGCGCCCCGCTCGCGTTCGAGGGCCTGCTCGCGTTCTTCTTCGAGGCCACGTTCATCGGCCTGTGGATCTTCGGCTGGGACAAGCTGCCCAAGAAGGTGCACCTCGCGACCATCTGGTGCGTGTCGATCGGCTCGATCCTGTCGGCGTACTTCATCATCGCCGCGAACGCGTTCATGCAGAACCCGGTCGGCTACACGTTCAACGAGGCCGCCAACCGCGCCGAGCTCACCGACTTCTGGGCGCTGCTGACCAACAAGGTCGCGCTCGCCGCGTTCCCGCACACGATCTTCGGCGCCTTCATGTTCGCCGCCGGTGTGGTCATCTCCGTCTCCGCCTGGCACATCTCCCGCGGCCAGCACGTCGCCACGCTGCGCCCGGCCCTCAAGTTCGGCCTGTGGGGCATGCTCGTGGGCACCGCCGGGGTCGTGCTGACCGGTGACCAGCTGGGGCTCGCGATGGTGAGCACCCAGCCGATGAAGATGGCCGCGGCCGAGGCGATGTTCAACTCGAGCTGCGGGGCGGACGCCTCGTTCTCGCTGTTCTCCATCGGCACCCCGGACGGCACCGGCGAGATCTGGTCGCTGCGCGTGCCGTATCTGCTCGCGTTCCTGTCGACGCACGATCTGAACGGCTGCGTCGAGGGCATCAACGACCTGAACGCGCAGTACGCGCAGCAGTTCGCCTCGACCGGGCTCACCGACTTCACCCCCGTGCTGTGGATCACGTACTGGGCGTTCCGCTGGATGATCGGCCTCGGCATGCTGCACGCGCTCATCGCCCTTGTCGGCCTGTGGGTCACGCGCAAGAACGCGAAGCGCCAGCCCGCGGCCTGGATGTGGAAGATCGCGATCTGGTCGTTCCCGCTCGCGCTCGGCGCCAACATCGTCGGCTGGGTGTTCACCGAGATGGGCCGCCAGCCCTGGATCGTGTTCAGCCTGATGACCACGCAGAACGGCGTCTCGCCGGGGGTGAGCGGGGTCGAGGTGCTCATCTCGCTGATCTCCTTCACGGCGATCTACGCGGCGCTCGCCGTGGTCGAGATCGGGCTCATCATCCGCGCCGCCAAGAAGGGGCCGGACACCACCGAGAAGCATGACGAGGACGCCCCTGTCCCGTCGGTCGTGTACTGAGAGAGGAGACGGACACATGGATCTCGCAACGCTCTGGTTCTGGATCGTCGCCCTGTTCTTCGTGGGCTACTTCGTCCTCGACGGCTTCGACTTCGGCGTCGGCATGTCGCTGCCGTTCCTCGGCAAGGACGACGTGTCGCGCCGCCAGGTGATCAACACCATCGGTCCGGTCTGGGACCTCAACGAGACCTGGGTGATCGTGGCGGGCGCCTGCCTGTTCGCGTCGTTCCCGGAGTGGTACGCCTCGCTGTTCAGCGGGTTCTACCTGCCCCTGCTCCTGATCCTGCTCGCGCTCATCCTGCGCGGCGTCTCGTTCGAGTACCGGCACCAGAAGGACGACCCGCGCTGGCGGAGCCGCTTCGACACGATGATCGTGATCGGATCCGCCCTCCCGGCACTGCTCTGGGGTGTCGCCTTCGGCAACATCGTGCAGGGTGTCGCGCTGGACGAGCGGCACGTGTTCCGCGGGACCGTGTTCGACCTGCTGAACCCGTACGGGCTGCTGGTCGGCGTCACCACGCTGCTGCTGTTCTTCCTGCACGGGCTGTACTTCGTCGCGCTGAAGACCGACGGGGTCGTGCATGAGCGCGCCCGCCGCGTGGCGCGGATCGCCGCCGTGCCGACGATCCTCGCCGCCGCTGGGACCGTGGTGTGGACGATCGTGATCGCCGCGGGGCGCCCGTCGCTGCTCTGGGCCGTCATCGCGCTCGGCGGGGTGGCCGCCGTGTTCCTCATCGTGTCCGTGGTGTTCTCGCTGCGCGGCAAGGACGGCTGGGCGTTCGCGGCCGGCGTCGTGACGATCCTCGCCGCCGTGCTGATGCTGTTCTCGGCGCTGTTCCCGAACGTGCTGCCGTCGAGCATCGACCCGGCGAACTCCCTGACGATCCAGAACGCGTCGAGCACGCAGCTCACCCTGCAGATCATGAGCTGGACGGCCCTGATCGCGATGCCGCTGGTGCTCGCGTACCAGGCGTGGACGTACTGGGTGTTCCGCAAGCGGGTGCGCCGCTCCACCATCGAGGCGGCGCCCGTACACGCATGAAGCCGATCGATCCGCGGCTGCTGCGGTGGGCGCCCGCCGCGCGGGCGTACCTCGCAGTGTCCGCGGGTCTCGCGGTCGTGCAGACCGCCGTCACGATCGCGTTCGCCGGGCTGCTGGCGGCGGGCATCACCGCCGTCGCAGCCGGGCGGTCGCCGCTGGAGGTCGTGCCGTGGCTCGCCCTCGTGGTGCTCGTGCGCGCGGTGCTGCTCTGGGTGTCCGAGGCGTGGGGCGTCCGGGCCGCGGCACAGACCGGACGGCAGCTGCGGGCCGCGCTGCTCGACGCGATCGCCCGCCGCGGGCCGGCTTGGCTGGGCACCCGCAACCGGACCGCGCTGGCAGTCACCGCCGGACACGGCCTCGACGCGCTGGATCCGTACTTCGCCCGGTACATCCCGCAGCTCGTGCTCACCGCGATCGCGACGCCGGTGATCGTCGCGGTCATGTGGTGGCAGGACTGGCCGAGCGGGCTGGCGGCGCTCGTGACGCTGCCGCTCATCCCGCTGTTCCTGATCCTCATCGGGATCGCGACGCGGGGCGTGCAGCGGCGGCAGCTGGCCGTGCTGCAGACGCTCGCGGCGCGCTTCGCGGACACCGTGCAGGGCCTCGCGACGCTGCGCCTGTTCGGTCGGGAGCGCCGCGCCGCCGCCCGGATGCGGGACACCGCCGACCAGTACCGCCGCGAGACCATGCGGGTGCTGCGGTACTCGTTCCTGTCCGGCTTCGCGCTGGAGCTGCTGTCGTCGCTGGCCGTCGCGATCATCGCGGTCTCGGTCGGACTGCGCCTGCTCGGCGGCGAGCTGGGCCTCGGCGTCGGGCTGTTCGTGCTGCTGCTCGCCCCGGAGGCGTTCCTGCCGCTGCGCCAGGTCGGGGTGCAGTTCCACGCCGCCGCCGAGGGCGTGGCCGCCACCGAGGACGTCTTCGACATCCTGGAGGCCCCGGCGGCCCCGTCTGGCGTTCGACCTGCGCACTTTGCTGCTGATGAGCCGGAGATCCAGTCATCCGCGCGCTTCGAAACGGGGAGGGGGGTCCGGCTGGTCGTGGATCGGGTCGTGGTGCGGCACGGGGAGCGGGGGCTGCCGGAGGTCGCCTTCACGGCCGAGCCCGGCACGATCACGCTTCTCGAGGGGCGCAGCGGATCCGGCAAGTCGAGTCTGCTCGCGGCCCTGCGCGGTGCGGTCGCGTACGACGGAGCCGTCACGGCCGAAGGGGCGGCGGATCCGGATCCCACCACCTGGCTCGCCTGGGCCGGGCAGCGCCCCGGCCTCATCCGCGGCACGATCGCCGCGAACGTCGCGCTCGGGGATCCCGCTCCCGACCCCGCGCGCGTGCGCACGGCGCTCACGGATGCCGCCGCGGGCGACCTGGACCCGGTGCAGGAGCTCGGCGTGCAGGGCGCGGGGCTGTCCGGGGGTCAGGCGCAGCGCGTCGCCGTGGCGCGTGCGCTGTACCGGCTCGGATCCGGTGCGCGCGTGCTCGCGCTCGATGAGCCGTCCAGCGCGCTGGATGCGGCCACCGAGCAGCGCCTGTGGGAGGAGATCCGCCGGGTCGCCGACGCCGGGGCGACCGTGCTGCTCGTCTCGCACCGGGAGTCGGCCCGCGCGATCGCCGACCAGGTGGTGCGCATCGGCGCCCCCCGGCCGCAGAGCGAGCGCGCAGCCCCTCGGTTCCTGAGCGAGCGCAGCGAGACGAAGGACGCAGCGGCGGATGCGGCCACCCCCCGGTTCCTGAGCGAGCGCAGCGAGACGAAGGACCCCACGGACTCGATCCCCGCCCTGCCCGCCTCCGTCGGCGGGATCCTGCGGATGGCGATGCCGAGCGCCCGCCGGTTCGCGCCCGCGGTCCTCGCCGGCATCGTCTCGGCGGCGGCCGCGGTCGGCCTGCTGCTGGTCAGCGGCTGGCTCATCGTGAGCGCGTCGATCGTCGACAACCTGGTGCCGCTGTCGGTGGCGATCGTCGGGGTGCGCTTCTTCGCCGTGACCCGTGCGGTCACGCGCTACCTCGAGCGCCTCGCCGGACACGACGCCGCGCTCGGGCGCCTGGCCGACCTGCGCGCCGCGGTCGTGCGCCGGCTCACGCCGCTCGCCCCCGCCGGACTCGGATCCACCGACCGGGGCTCGGTGCTGGCCGCCCTCGTCGACGACGTGGAGAACCTGCAGAACCTGCCGCTGCGCGTGGTGCAGCCGCTGCTCACCGGCGGCGTCGTGGCCGCGGTCTCGGTCGGGGTGCTGGCCCTGATCGCCCCGTCGGCGGCGCTCGCCCTCGCCGTCTGCCTGGTGGTGGCGGTGGCCGGCGCGATCCTGCTCGGAGGTGTCGCCGGAGGCCGCGCCGAGCGCGAGCTCAGCGGCGCCCGTGCGGCGCTCGCCGGCGCGCTGGTCGACGAGCTCACCGCCCTCGACGTCCTGCAGGCCTACGGCGCCGAGCCCGTGGCGCGGGAGGGCATCCGTCGCGCCGACGACGCGCTCCGACGCACCGCCACCCGGGCGGCCGTCGCGCAGGCCCTGTCCACCGCGATCGTCTCGCTGACGGCGGGCGCCGCGTCGATCTGGGCCCTCGCCGCCGCGGTGCCGGGTCATCTCGGAGGCGCCGCCGACGCGCCCTGGTTCGCCGTGGCCGTGCTGCTGCCGATGGCCGTGTTCGAGGTGTTCTCCGCCGTGCCGCAGGCGGCCTCCGCCTGGCGCGGGGTGCACGCGAGTGCGGAGCGCATCCACACCCTGCTGCCGGACGCGGTGCCG
>JAFDWP010000166.1 GCA_018268435.1 Actinomycetota bacterium | reverse complement strand
GTCTCGGATGACGTTCCCGTGGATCTGGAGAACTTCTGGGAATTGATCGATCTGATCGAACCCGACCGGGAGGATCTCGGTCTGAATGGGTTCGCCGAGGCACTCATCGCGCTGGGGTATTGGAAACTGAACGCCTTCCGAGACACTTTCTGGCGGCATCTTCGGGAACTGGATCATCCGGGCAACACAGTGCGTATGGGTGGGTTCGTCAGCGCTGATGCGTCTCTGTACTACCGGTGCGAGATCATCGCCCGGGGCCAGGAGTCGTATGAATCCCATCTCGCCGACCCACGAGGCGGGGATGCCGATTCGGGCAGCTGGGGCGAGGCTCTGCTCACGATCATCGATGACGCGGCGATCAAGCCGCTCATGGACCCATCGGTGGATATCGAGACCGGGCACAACGCCGAGCATTGGCCTGATGCGCCGCCTCCGGTTCCGCTGCCCTGGGAGAGCATCCCGAGCCCGGGTCCCTTCTCCTCCGAGATCCAGCTCGCGAGGCTGCGGCTTACCTCCGAACCGCGGACGGCGCGCCGGAGGCTGGTCTCGTTCGTCGGGTATGCGACCTCGGCGAACGGGACGGTTCGTGAGCTCATGGGATGTCTCATGGCTGATTCGTTCGTCTGGGCTCGGAAAGAGGTCGTGGCGTTCCTGACCGATCGGCTCAAGGAGGGAGAAGCGCTTCATCCCAGGCTGTACGTGTACTCCTCCGCGATCGGTGGGGTCACACGGGGCAGCGCTGTCGTCGAACTCGTCCGGCGCAGCTCGCTGTCGATCGACGAGTACATCGCGACGTACTACACCGGTGAACTGGCGCCTCCTAAGGCCAAGAGGAGGGCGGTTCCGGATCCGGGGTTTGCCTGACCGCGGCCCCTGACCGCCATAGATCGATCTGGGTGCGCGTGGGTCCCGCGGCACGTCTCAGTCTTCCGGCGGGATGATCCACCACCGGCTCGACGTGACCTTCGGGTCGGTCCCGATGCGGGTGATCGCTTCGACATATCCTCGGAATTCGCTGGGGTGATGGAGGTACTGATGCGTCGTGTCCAACGGATGCCGATGTCTGTGGTCGCGGCCGGTGCCGTCGTTCTCGGTGCTGCATTCGTGAGTCCGGCGTTCGCCGACGAGACGCCGCCGCCGATCGACATCGGCGACCTGCCCGCGCTTCCCTCTGAACCGGTCTTGCCATCCGACCCGCAGGTACCGGCGGGTGACTCGTACCCGCTCGCGCCGTGGCCCTACCCGGAGGTCGGCACGTCGCCGCTCGAGGCGCCGAACGCCCCGGGCCCCTGGCCTCTGCAGGTGCCGCCGGATGCGCTCGCGCAGCTGGACGCCCGGCGGGCGCAGCTCATCGAGACGTACGGCTCCGTCGAAGCCGGGGCTGCAGTCGAGGGCATCGACGTCGCATCGCTGGAGGCTCCGGTGTCCGCTGTGGTCGACACCAGGGCGATCGAGCTCCGTCGTCTCGCTCAAGAGCTCCATCTGATGGTGCCGTCGAGTTGGACGTGGGCCGCGGGGGCCACCACGTTCTGGATCCTCTGATCTCGCCCGGGAACCGGCGGGCACTCCCGCTCAGGGATACTTCTTCAGCGCCTTCCGGAAATCGTCGGCCTTCGACTCGCTCAGCATGTAGCGGCCGACGATCGCGAGCTGCAGCCCCTCCAGTGGCTCGCCGGTGCGCTGGGCGGTCTGCTCACGGGAGGCGCGGTACTCGCCGGTGGTGTCGTTGGCCAGGTCGGTGATGTCGGCGTAGAACCAGCCGGGATCCGGATCCGCGTCGCTGAACCACTCCCAGTCCACCTGCGTCTGGGGCGTGGCACCGCCGTACATCTTCGAGATCATGGCGGGATCCACACCGCTCGCCGGGTCGTTGAAGGCGACCATGCTGCGCCAGCCGTGCTGCATGATCACCGACTCGATGGTCTGCATGACCTCGAGCTTGTGCGCGTACCCGGTCACCGGCGTCGTCGTCGCCCAGGTGTCGGAGGTGAAGCGGACCAGCATCGATTCGCCGCCGTAGCCGTTGCGCTCGGGGCGCTCCTGGGCATCGGCGGACTTCACCCACTGCAGCCCGTACTCCGCGGTCAGCTGTGCGCGCACGTCGGCCATGGTCTCGTCGGCCATCGCCCGCAGCTGCTCGAGCGACTGCTGGTTCAGGAACTGGCTCGGATCCTTGTCCTTGATGCCCGGGTACGCGTCCCAGAGCCTCTGCTTGTCGGTCTTGTGACCGTCGTAGGATCCGGTGGCGGCGACGCGCACCGCACTCAGCGCGCCCATCGTGCCGACGTTGAGCACGAGCGCGATCGTCAGGGCGATCGCGCCGAGCACGCGCGACGACCTCGCGGCCAGCGCGGCGATCGCCAGGCCCAGGACCACCAGCTGCAGCACGAGCATGGTGGCGCCGAAGAAGGCGTCGGCGGCGCCGATCCCGAGCAGGATCAGGCCGACCACGACGAAGACGATGACGGCGACGAGGGCGATCCAGCCGAGGGTTTTCGGCTTCTTCGGCGGGATCGCGTCGGCGGGAGCGG
Organism: Actinomycetota bacterium; assembly: GCA_018268435.1. Lineage (GTDB taxonomy): Bacteria > Actinomycetota > Actinomycetes > Actinomycetales > Microbacteriaceae > Microbacterium. Next base: position 1,105 of record JAFDWP010000166.1, on the reverse strand, counting down.
AATGCCTCTCGTCAACCTCAGCGGTTCCTGGGCGTCCTTCGTCTCGCTTCGCTCGCTCAGGAACCGATGCGCGAGACGAAGGATGTTCAGGGACCGGCGCGACCGCGACCGGGAGGCCGAGCAGGGCACGCCGGGCACCGCGGTAGCCGCCGGGCGGGGGGACGGGCGGGGCGCCGGACGAATCCGAGACGTATCGTGGCGCGTCGGTCGGCTCTACCATGGCTTGTCTGTCCCGCCGCTGCTGCCGCCGTCGTCGCCGTTGTCCTGCTGGTTCTGCTGACGCTCCTGCTCGCCCTGCTGCAGCTTCTTCTGCAGCTCGTCCAGCTTGTCCTGGTCGGGCTGCGGGGGCGCCGTCGGATCCTGCTGCTTCGGATCCTGCTGCTGATCCGAGTCCTGCTGCTGCTCCTGGTCCTGCTGCTTCTGCTGCAGCCGATCCTTCTGGTCCTTGTTCGACTGGCCCATGTCGCGCTGCGGATCCGGGGACTGCTGCTGCGCCTGCTCGCTGTCGCACTCCTTCGGGCGTTCGGCGTTCACCTGCAGCGCCTGCGCATAGAACTCCAGCGCGGTGACGTGGTCCTGCTGGTCGGCGGCGGCGTCGCCCTCGCGCTCCAGCACAAGCGCGAGATTGAAGCGCACCGCGCACACCTCGAGTCCGTGCGCGAGCTTCAGCGACTCCTCGAACTTCTTCTGCCCGACCGCGAGCCTGCCCGACTCCGCCAGGCCGACGCCCTGGTCGAACGGCGCCTTGTAGGGCTCGAACCAGTTCGCCGGGTTCAGTCCCTCGGCCGCGCTCACGGATCCGGTGTAGTCGCCGGCGACGTACGAGACGATCGACTGGTACGCGAAGGCGTACAGGCTCACCAGCTTGCCGACGAAGAGCACGGCGACGAGGACCAGCGGGAGCGAGCCCCACGCGATCCAGCGACGCACCGCACGGCGACGCCGGTTCGCCGCGAGGAGGGCGCGGGCGTCCTTCGTCTCGCCTTCGGCTCGCTCAGGAACCGGGGTTCGGCCTTCGGCTCGCGGATCCTGAGCGAGCGGGGCGGGGAGGGTATGGCTCATGCGTCACCTCCCTGGCTCGGCCGCACGGAGAGTCCGCGCATCC
>JAFDWP010000165.1 GCA_018268435.1 Actinomycetota bacterium | reverse complement strand
GCGCCCTCCCCGGCTCAGGCCGTGGCGCGCGCCGCCGCCTCGGCCGCCGCGGGAAGCGCCGCCTCGATCGCCGCGAGCTCGGCGTCGCCGTGTGCGGCCGTGAGGAACCAGGCCTCGAACACGCTGGGCGGCAGCGCCACGCCCCGCTCGCGCATCGCGTGGAAGAACGGCGCGTACCGGAACACCTGCTGCGCCTGCGCCTCGGCGTAGTCGCGGGGCGCGGCCTCGGCGAAGGCCACGCCGAACAGGCTGCCGGCGCGCGGCACCGCGTGCACAACGCCGGCATCGGTCAGCGCGCGGTCCAGCGCCGCCGACAGCCGCGCGGCTGCCGCGTCGATCCGCGCGTACACGGCGGGCGTCGCGAGCCGCAGCGTCGCCAGCCCCGCCGCGACCGAGAGAGGATTGCCGCTCAGAGTGCCGGCCTGATACACCGGCCCCGTCGGCGCGAGCTGATCCATGACCTCCGCGCGCCCGCCGAGCGCGGCCAGCGGCATCCCGCCGCCGACGACCTTGCCGAAGGTGAGGATGTCCGGAAGGTACTGCTCCCCCGCATCCCGCTGCAGGCCCCAGAACCCCGCGGGATGCACCCGGAAGCCGGTGAGCACCTCATCGAGGATCATCAGGGCGCCGTGCGCGTGCGCGGTCTCCGCGATCAGCCGGTTGAAGCCGGGCCGCGGCGGCACCACGCCCATGTTCGCGGCGGAGGCCTCCACGATGACCGCCGCGATCCGGTCGCCGTGCTCGGCGAACACGGCGGCGAGCGCCTCCGGGGAGTTGTAGTCGATGACGAGGGTCTGCGCGGCGATCGGGGCGGGGACCCCCGCGGATCCGGGCAGGGCGAGGGTCGCGACGCCGGATCCGGCCGCGGCCAGCAGCCCGTCCGAGTGCCCGTGGTAGTGCCCGGCGAACTTCACCAGCAGGTCGCGGCTGGTGACGCCGCGGGCGAGGCGGATCGCGGTCATCGTGGCCTCGGTGCCGGTGGAGACCAGTCGCACGCGCTCGACGGGGCGCGCGTCGCCGTGGCGCACGCGGTCGGCGATGAGGGCGGCGAGCTCGACCTCGCCCTCGGTCGGGGCGCCGAAGGACAGACCGCGGGTCGCCGCCTCCTGCACGGCCGCGACGACCTCGGGATGCGCGTGCCCGAGCAGGGCCGGTCCCCACGACGCCACGAGGTCGACGTAGCGCGTGCCCGCCGCATCGGTGACCGTGGCCCCGGAGGCGTTCGCGAGGAAGCGCGGGGTGCCGCCGACCGAGCCATAGGCGCGCACGGGCGAGTTCACGCCCCCGGGGATCACGGCACGGGCGGCGTCGAACAGATCGTCATTCCGGTCGGTCATGGATCCATTCTCCCGGACCCGCCTTTGCGGATCCTCGGCACCGCCCACGACCCGGAGCGCGCCCGGGACCCGCCCACGCCACCCGTTCCGAGCGAAGCGGACACCCCCGGACTCAGCCGCGGGCGATCCAGCGGGCGGCCTCGGTCGCCCAGTACGTCAGCACGGCGTCGGCGCCGGCGCGGCGGATCGACAGCAGCGACTCCCGGATCGTGCGCTCCCGGTCCAGCCAGCCGTTCTGCGCCGCCGCCTCGACCATCGCGTACTCCCCCGACACCTGGTACGCCCACACCGGGACGCGCACGGCGTCGCGCACCTCGCGCAGCACGTCCAGGAACGCCATCGCCGGCTTCACCATGACGACGTCGGCGCCCTCCGCCTCGTCCAGCTGCGCCTCGCGCACGCCCTCGCGGCGGTTGCCCGGGTCGAGCTGATACGTGCGCCGATCGCCCTGCAGCTGCGAGTCGACGGCCTCGCGGAACGGCCCGTAGAACGCGCTCGCGTACTTCGCCGCGTAGCCGAGCAGCAGCACGTCCGCGAAGCCCTCCGCGTCGAGCGCGTGGCGGACGGCCGCGACCTGGCCGTCCATCATCCCGGAAAGCCCCAGCAGCCGGGATCCGGCGCGCGCCTGGGCCAGCGCCATCGCGACGTACCGCTCCAGCGTCGCGTCGTTGTCGATGACGGGGTCGGTCCCTGAGCCCGTCGAAGGGGCGAGCACCCCGCAGTGGCCGTGGTCGGTGAACTCGTCCAGGCAGAGGTCGGTCTGCACGACCAGCGCGTCGCCGACCTCGGCGGCGACGGCGGCGGTCGCGACGTTCAGGATGCCCGCGGGGTCATCGGCCCCGGATCCCACGGCGTCGCGCACCGCGGGCACGCCGAACAGCATGACGCCGGAGACGCCCGCCTCCGCCGCCTCCACCGCAGCGCGGCGCAGCGAGTCGAGCGTGTGCTGCTGCACGCCGGGCATGGATCCGATCGGGGTGGGATCGGTGATGCCCTCGCGCACGAACGCGGGGAGCACCAGGTGGCGCGGCAGCAGGTCGGTCTCCCGGGCGAGGGAGCGCACGGCGGCGGACTGCCGCAGCCGGCGCGGGCGCACGTCGGGGAATCCGCCCGGCGTGCCGAGCCCTCGGGTCACGGCGCGAACTCGTCGGCGGCGTGCGGGAGCGTGAAGTGCGAGACGGCGTCGATGAGCGCGTCCACGGTCTGCTTGTCGGCGACGACCGTGATCGGCAGACCGGCCTTCTTCGCGTCCTTGGCCGTGCGCGGGCCGATCGCGGCGAGCAGCGTCGTGTCGGGGATCTCCGGGAACTGCTCGCGCACCTGCTCGGCCACGGAGCCGCTGGTGACGAGGATCGCGTTGATCCGACCGTTCTGCACGTCGCGCAGGATCCGCTCGGTGACCGGCACTCCGACGGTGCGGTAGGCGACCACGCTCGACACGTGGTGCCCCGCCTTGATCAGCGACTTCGTGAGCAGCGGCTTCGCGATCTCGCTGCGCAGCGTGAGGATCCGCTTCGGCTCGGGCTCGAGCGCGATGATCTGGCGCGCCATGCCCTCGGCCGAGTTGTCGTCCTCCGGCACGAGGTCGACGTGGTAGCCGACCGCGGCGAGCGCCGTCGCGGTGGTCTCGCCGACCGCGGCGATCTTCGTCGACGTCGGGATGACCGCACGGTGCGCGAAGAGCACGTCGACCGTGGTGGCGCTGGTGATGGTGAGCCAGTCGAACTCGCCCGCGGCCAGCTTCGCGAGCGCGTCGTCCAGGGCCGCCTGGTCGTTGGTCGACGCGAAGTTGATCAGCGGTGCGACCACGGGGACCGCGCCCTGGGCGCGCAGGGAGGCGGCGACGCCGTCGCCCCAGGGTCCACCGCGCGGCACGAGCACGCGCCAGCCGGTCAGCGGCTTGGCCTCTTGCTTCGATTCAGTCATCATCATCGGATTCAGGGGCGCGGGAGGAGGTCAGCCGCCCCACGTTCGAGCAGCCGATGGGCGACAGACAACCCGATCCCGCGTGCTGCGCTGATCGGGTCCGCACCATCGGCAGAGTCCGCACCGTTGCCACTGCCGTTCGCTCGAATATACCCCCCGGGCGCGCCTTCCGCCTCCACACCCCCTGGACGCAGCGCCTCTGTGACATCGATCCCGATCCGCCAGCCGTCCTGGGGCGCATAGACGACCGCACGGACGCGGAGATCTCCGCCCGTCCGTTCGGCATGCGCGGCCATCGGCGCCTGGCAGCCGGAGTCCAGCCCTTCCAGCACCGCGCGCTCGGCGGTCACCGCGATCCGGGTCGCCTCGTCGTCGAGCTGGGCGAGTGCGGCGAGCAGCTCCGCGGGGGCGTCGGCGGTGGTCTCCACGGCGAGGGCGCCCTGACCGGGTGCGGTCGGCCACTCCGCGAGGCCGAGGCTCTCGGCCTGCAGCGCGCCGAGGGGGTCGCCGTCGAGCCGGCTCAGCCCCGCGGCGGCGAGGATCACGGCGTCGAGTTCGCCGCTCGCCACCCGCTGCAGGCGGGAGTCGACGTTGCCGCGCAGATCCACGGTGCGCAGGCGGGGGTTGCGCACATGCACCTGCGCGATGCGGCGCGGCGAGCCGGTGCCGATCGCGGATCCGGCCTTGAGCTCGTGCAGCGGGGTGCCGTCGCGGGTGATCGTCACGTCGCGGGCGTCGGCGCGGGCGGGGGTCGCGGCGAGGACGAGATCCGCGGGGACCTCCGTGGGCAGATCCTTCAGGGAGTGCACCAGGAGATCGCACTCGCCACGGCGGAGCGCATCGCGCAGGGCCGTGGCGAACACGCCCTGACCGCCGATCTCGCTCAGCGAGGCGCGGTTGGTGTCGCCCTCGCTCGTGATCGGGACCAGCTCCACCGGTCGCCCTGACGCCTGCTCCAGCGCCCGCGCGACCTGGCCGGACTGCGACATGGCGAGTGCGCTGCGTCGCGTGCCGAGCCGCAGCGGGGCGGCGGCGCTCACTGCAGGACCTCGGCGATCTCGTCGAACTGCAGGCGTCGGCCCGTGTAGAACGGGACCTCCTCCTTCACGTAGCGGCGCGCGTCCGTGTAGCGCAGGTCGCGCATGAGGTCCACGAGCTCGGTGGGGTCATCCGCCTCGAGCGGCAGCAGCCATTCGTAGTCGCCCAGGGCGAAGGCTGCCACCGTGTTGGCGACGACACCGCGGAACGCCGCGCCCTTGCGCCCGTGCTCGGCGAGCATGCGGCGCCGGTCGTCCTCCTCGATGAGGTACCACTCCGGCGTGCGCACGAACGGATACAGGCACAGCCAGTCCTTCGCGCCCACGCCGCGCAGGAAGCCCGGCACGTGCGCGCGGTTGAACTCGGCGTCGCGGTGCACGCCCATCACGTTCCAGACCGGCAGCAGCGTGCGCAGCAGCTCGGTGCGGCGCAGCCGCCGCAGCGCCTTCTGCAGGTCCTCCGCGCTCGGTCCGTGCAGCCAGACCATCAGGTCGGCGTCGGCCTTGAGCCCGGAGACGTCGTAGAACCCGCGGATGCTGATGCCGCCGTCCTCGATGTGCCGGACGATGTCCTCGAGCTCGGTCGAGTCCGACTCGAGCACAGGGGCTGCGGGGTCGCGACGCCACACAGCCCACAGGGTGAAGCCCTGCGGTGAGGCGTCGGATTCGGCGGCGAGCACGGGCGTTTCTGCAGCTTCGGCCATGGATCCAGTCTGCCCCCTCCGCCTGTGCGACGGGACGCGCATGTCGGATCCGTCACGCGCGTGACGGATCCGTCACGCGCGATCGGTCAGCGCGCGATGCTGCGGGCGAACGCCCAGACGATGCCGCCCACGACCGCGGCGACGCCGACCACCGCGGCCATCGCCCCCACCGGGTTGCGCTCGGCGAAGGTGCGCGCCCGCCCGCCGGCCTTCTGCAGCTGGCGGGGCACATTGGTCTTGTCCTCGATGGCGAGCAGCGCGGCCTTCAGTTCGGCACGCGCCGAGGCGACCGGATCGACCAGGCCGGAGGGCACGGCCGTGCGCGGGATGTTCAGCGGATCAACGGCCATCGCCGGCCTCCTTCACGATGCGGACGTCGGTGGCCACGGCCTGCGCCGGGTTCTCCCGCCGCAGGACCCGCCGGAACTTCAGGATCCCGAGCAGCGCGAACACGAGCACCGCGACCAGCAGGATCCCGAACGTGATGATCGCCGAGAGCCACACGGGGAACCAGGACGAGAGCCCGGCGACCGCGAACACGAGCACGATCGGCACGGCCCAGAACAGGAAGAACAGCGCCACGAGGAACCAGACGCTGCCGATGCCGGCATCCTTCGACGTGCGCGCGATCCAGGTCTTCGCGGAGTCGATCTCGGCCTTGACCAGGTTGCTGACGAGGTCGGGGATGTCGCCGAGCAGCGTCAGCAGACTGTCGTCGGCGCGGTCTCTGTAGTCCCTGGCCATGTCAGGCGCCCGGGGCGGGCTTCTTCGGCGCGCTCTTCGCGGCCGTGCGCGGCTTCTGCGCCGCCTCCGCCGCGGCGACCGTCTCCTCCGCGGCCTGCTTGACGTCGGCGGCCGCGGACCTGCCGGTAGCGATGGCGGAGTCCACACGCTGACCGGGTGTGCCGTCGGAGGTGGCCGCCTTGACGATCTTGACGGCGCCGGTCCACAGTGCCTGCGGCACGGCCGCGGCCTGCGCCTTGGCGAAGTCCTGCGCCTTGTGCACCTGGGCCTGCACCGGGTCGAGGTGCCAGACCTTGAGCCACTGCTTCTTGATCTGCTCGTAGCGCTCGCGCCCTGCACGGGTGCCCAGCACGTAGCCGACGCCGAGTCCGACGACGAGTCCGATCTTCCCCTTCATGGGGTCTCCTCACGATTTGGCGGTCCCTGCGGACTACCAGCGTAACCCTGTATTCCGTTTTCGGCATCTATCCCGATGGTGGACGGCACGGAGCGCCGCGACGGGTCCGCTCAGCCCCACAGCAGCGCGTGCCGGACGCGCTCCGCCTCCGCCTTCGCGTGCGGGACGACCTGGGCGAGCCCCGTTCCGCTCAGCCAGGCGCCGGTGGCGCCGACGCCCGGCACGGCCGCGATCGCGTCAGCCGCCGCCGCGCGCCGCGCGGCCGCACCGAGCACCGCGGAGGGCTGCGCCTGCACGAACCGCGCACGGTGACTGCCGCGCAGCTGATCGGCGCGCAACTCGACGCCGAGCAGTGCCGAGGCCTCGGTGAGCGCGAGCGCGGCGGCGGCCTCGTCGTCGAGTGCGGAGGTGGCGGGATCCTCGTCCTGCGACCCGAACGACACCCGCACCACGTGCCGGGATCCTGCCCGTTCCCGCAGCCACGCCCACTTCGCGGTGCTGTGCGTGAGGGCCTTCGCCGTGTGCGTGCCCGGCACCGTGAGCACGCCGGAGCCGCGCGGGGCGGCATCGAGCGCGGGGGCATCGAGCACCAGGGTGACGATCTCGATGCGCGGCGAGGATCCTGCCGTGACGGCGGCCAGCTCCGGCGCGTGCGGCGCGAGCAGCCGACGTGCGGTCGGCTCGTCGACGGCGAGGATCACGGCGTCGAAGAGCGCCGGAGCCTCGGCGGGCACGGCGACGGGCTCGGCGGGGGCGGGATCGGCGGGGGGATCGGCGGGGACGGATCCCTCGGTGCGCGGATCCGGCTCTGACACCTCGGATGCCGGCTCGACGACCCGCACGATCCAACGGTCGCCGTCGCGATCGAGGCCCGTGACCGTCGACCCCGGGCGCACGGCGGATCCGAGCAGCTCGATGCGCGCGACGAGGGCGTCCACGAGGCCCGACATCCCGCCGTCGAGGCCGAGCACGGCGGAACCCGGGGCGCGCTCGGATCCGCCGGTGATCTCGGACACCGCGCCGGACAGCGATCCCGACCGGGTGAGCGCGGCGTTCAGGGCGGGCGCGGCGACGTCGACGTCGATGTCGTCGGGGTGCGCGGAGTACACGCCGGTGCTGACCGGCGCCACCAGCCGCTCCCGCACCCGGTCG
>JAFDWP010000164.1 GCA_018268435.1 Actinomycetota bacterium | reverse complement strand
CGCCGACAGCCGCACCGGTGCCGTCTCCGAGGCGCGCCGACGGGGGCTGCTCTGACGCCCACCCGCGCCGGATGCTGCGGCGGCTGCCGGCGCACGGAGGTCGTCACATACCCGATCGGGCATGGAGTGCGCTCGTAGAATGTGCGGTGGTGCGCCGCCTCCGGCGCCCGGCATCCCCCAGGAGTGATCCGTGGCCCTCATCGTGCAGAAGTACGGCGGCTCGTCCGTCGCCGACGCAGAGAGCATCAAGCGCGTCGCGAAGCGCATCGTCGACACCCGCCGCGCGGGCCATGACGTCGTCGTGGCCGTCAGCGCCATGGGGGACACCACCGACGAGCTGCTGGATCTCGCCGCGCAGGTCGCGCCGATCCCCGCACCGCGCGAGCTCGACATGCTCCTCTCCAGCGGGGAGCGCATCTCGATGGCGCTGCTCGCGATGGCGATCCACTCGATGGGCTTCGACGCCCGCTCCTTCACCGGTCCGCAGGCCGGCATGCGCACCGACAGCCGACACGGCTCGGCCCGCATCGTCGAGGTCACCCCGACCCGGCTGCGCGAGGCGCTCGATGAGGGCGCGATCGTCATCGTCGCCGGCTTCCAGGGCATCAACGACGACACGCAGGACATCACGACGCTCGGCCGCGGCGGATCGGACACGACCGCCGTAGCCCTCGCGGCGGCCCTGGACGCCGATGTCTGCGAGATCTACAGCGACGTCGACGGCATCTACACCGCGGATCCGCGGGTCGTCCCGCTCGCGCACAAGCTCTCGCACGTCTCCAGCGAGGAGATGCTCGAGCTTGCGGCCAACGGCGCCAAGGTGCTGTACATCCGCGCCGTCGAGTACGCACGCCGGCACGGCGTCCTCATCCACGCCCGCTCGACCTTCACGGCGAACGAGGGCACCTATGTTCTGGGCGAGGGCATGAAGAACCCCCGCGAATCCAAGGGAGAAGCCATGGAAGAGCCGATCGTCGCAGGCGTCGCCACCGACCTCAGCCAGGCCAAGGTCACCGTCGTGGGTGTGCCCGACGTGCCGGGCAAGGCCGCCGAGATCTTCAAGATCGTGGCGAAGTCCGGCGCGAACGTCGACATGATCGTGCAGAACGTGTCGGCCGCCTCCACCGGCCGCACGGACATCTCCTTCACGCTGCCGAAGTCGGATGCCGCCGCTGCGCTCAAGGCGCTCGCCGCCGAGCAGCGCGACGTGGGCTTCGAGAGCCTCCTGCACGACGACCAGATCGGCAAGCTCTCGGTCGTCGGCGCCGGGATGCGCACGCACTCGGGCGTCTCCGCGATCCTGTTCGAGGCGCTGTCCACCTCGGGCGTGAACCTCGAGATGATCTCCACCTCGGAGATCCGGATCTCGGTCGTCGTGCGCGGCGACGAGCTCGCCGAGGCCGCCCGCGTCGTGCACTCCGCCTACGGTCTGGACGGCGAGGTCGAGGCGGTCGTCGCGGCCGGCACCGGTCGCTGAGCCGTCTCACCCGCGAACGACGCGGCGCGCATCGGATAGAATCGCCGGAACCCTGACATCGGCGCCGGGCGAGGCATCTGCACCCCGACGCCGCGCCCTTCGCCTCGTACGCAGCACTGCACGACGCCAAGGAACACTCTCATGACCCGCATCTCCGACTCAGGATTCTCCGTCGCCATCGTCGGCGCCACCGGCCAGGTGGGCACCGTCATGCGCGACATCCTCACGGAGCGCTCCTTCCCGATCCGCGAGCTGCGCCTGTTCGCGTCGTTCCGCTCCGCCGGCACCGCGGTCGACTTCGGCGGCACGACGGTGATCATCGAGGACGTCGAGACCGCGGACCCCGCCGGCGTCGAGATCGCGCTGTTCTCCGCGGGCGCCACCGCGAGCCGCGCCTACGCGCCGCGCTTCGCCGAGGCCGGCGCGATCGTCGTGGACAACTCCAGCGCGTGGCGGATGGATCCCGAGGTTCCGCTCGTGGTCAGCGAGGTCAACCCCGAGGCGATCGCGCAGACGCCCAAGGGCATCATCGCGAACCCGAACTGCACCACCATGGCCGCGATGCCCGTGCTCAAGGCGCTGCACGCCGAGGCGGGCCTCGAGCGCCTGATCGTCTCGACGTACCAGGCCGTGAGCGGATCCGGTCTCGCCGGCGCGCAGGAGCTGCTCGGCCAGGTCGAGGGCGTCCTCGCGCAGGGCGACACCCTGCAGCTCGTGCACGACGGCTCGGCGCTGGACTTCCCGCAGCCGGAGAAGTACGTCGCGCCGATCGCGTTCGACGTCATCCCGCTGGCCGGATCCGTCGTCGACGACGGCCTGAACGAGACCGACGAGGAGAAGAAGCTCCGCAACGAGAGCCGCAAGATCCTGGGGCTTCCCGATCTGCGCGTCTCCGGCACCTGCGTGCGCGTGCCGGTGTTCACGGGGCACTCGCTCTCGATCAACGCCGAGTTCGCCGACGACATCACCCCCGAGCGCGCCTACGAGGTGCTCGCCGACGCCCCCGGCGTCGTGGTCGAGGAGGTGCCCACCCCGCTGCAGGCGGCGGGCAAGGACCCGAGCTTCGTCGGCCGGATCCGCGCCGACCAGTCCGCGCCCGAGGGCAAGGGCCTGGCGCTGTTCATCAGCAACGACAACCTGCGCAAGGGCGCCGCGCTGAACGCGGTCCAGGTGGCGGAGCTCGTCGCCGCACGCCTGCGCGTCTGAGTCGCATCGCAGGTGCGCCTGCGTCGCACCGGACGGGTGCTCGATCCCACGGGATCGGGCACCCGTTGTCCGTGACGGCGAACGGGCGTCCCGCGGTGGCCGTCACGGCGAAACTCGGCGGTCTCGCGGCGAACTAGACTGTTCAGGTGACTGAATCCGTCGACGTCGTCCTCATCGGCGGTGGCATCATGAGCGCCACCCTGGGAACCCTGCTGCGTGAACTGCAGCCTGACTGGAAGGTCGTCGCCTTCGAGCGGCTGAGCGACGTCGCCGAGGAGAGCTCGAACGCGTGGAACAACGCGGGCACGGGCCATGCGGCGCTGTGCGAGTTGAACTACATGCCCGCGGGCAAGGGCGGCGCGCTCGACCCCGCGAAGGCCGTCGGCATCAACGAGCAGTTCCAGCTCAGCCGCCAGCTGTGGTCGACCCTCGTCGACCGCGGGGTGCTCGACGCGCCCAGCACGTTCATCAACTCGACGCCGCACATGACCTTCGTGCGCGGCGCGGAGGACGTGGAGTACCTGCGCCGCCGCTACGAGATCCTCAAGGAGCAGCCCCTGTTCGCGGGGATCGAGTTCAGCGAGGACTCCCGCGTCATCAACCAGTGGGCGCCACTGCTGATGGAGCAGCGTCGCAAGGGCGAGCCGTTCGCCGCGACCCGCGTGCCCAGCGGCACCGACGTCGACTTCGGATCCCTCACCCGCCAGCTGTTCGACCACCTCGCCGAGGGCGACGACTTCACGCTGCGGCGCAACGCGGAGGTCCGCAAGCTCAAGAAGCAGAAGGACGGCACCTGGAACGTCCGCTACCGCAACACGATCGGACGCACGCCCGGCGAGCTCAACGCCCGGTTCGTGTTCGTCGGCGCGGGCGGCTGGGCGCTCAAGCTGCTGCAGGGATCCGGGATCTCCGAGATCCGCGGCTACGGCTGCTTCCCGATCGGCGGCCAGTGGCTGAAGACGTCGGATCCGAAGATCGTCGCCAAGCACCAGGCCAAGGTCTACTCGCAGGCGCCCGTCGGCGCCCCGCCGATGTCGGTGCCGCACCTGGACACCCGCGTCGTCGACGGCGAGGCCAGCCTGCTGTTCGGCCCGTTCGCGACGTTCAGCCCCAAGTTCCTCAAGCAGGGCGGGATGCTCGACATCGTCACGCAGGTGCGCCCGCACAACCTGGGCAGCATGCTCAAGGTCGCGTTCACCAACGTCGACCTCATCAAGTACCTGGTCAGCGAGCTGCTGAAGACGCACCACGGCAAGGTGTCGACGCTGCGCGACTTCATGCCGACCGCGAAGGACGGCGACTGGGAGCTGCTCCAGGCCGGCCAGCGCGCGCAGGTGATGAAGGGCGGAAAGCTCCAGTTCGGCACCGAGGTGGTCGCGGCCGCCGACGGCACCATCGCGGGCCTGCTCGGCGCCTCGCCGGGGGCCTCGACGGCCGTGCCGGTGATGCTGGACGTGCTGCAGCGCTGCTTCCCGGCGCAGTACGGCGCCTGGGAGCCCAAGCTGCAGGCGCTCATCCCCACGCTCGGCGAGAAGCTCAACGACTCGCCGGCCGACGCCGCGGCGTCGATGAGCGCCACCGCGAAGACGCTCGACCTGACCGCCTGATCGCGCGCCGTGGCCAAGCTGTACTTCCGCTACGGGGCGATGAACTCCGGCAAGTCCACGGCGCTGCTGCAGGCCGCGTACAACTACGAGGAGCGCGGGCAGCGGGTCCTGCTGGCCAAGCCCTCGATCGACACCAAGGGCGCCGGCCAGATCGAGAGCCGTCTGGGCATGACCCGGGAGGTCGACGTCCTCATCGCCGCCGGGCAGGGCGCGCGGGAGCTGTTCGGCCGGGAGCGCGCGAAGGCCCACCAGGCGGGATCCGACATCGCCTGCCTGCTCGTGGATGAGGCGCAGTTCCTCGAACCCGAGCAGGTCGACGATCTGTTCCGCATCGCGGTCGAGGACGACGTGCCGGTGCTCGCCTACGGCATCCGCAACGACTTCCTCACCCATGCCTTCCCGGGATCCGGGCGGCTGCTGGCGATCGCGCACACGCTCGAGGAGCTGAAGACGATCTGCCGGTGCGGGCGCAAGGCCGTGTTCAACGGCCGGCGCATCGGGGATCACTTCGTGTTCGACGGCGACCAGGTCGCGATCGACGGCGCGCTCCGCCCGGCGCAGGGGCCGGTGACGTACGAGTCGCTCTGCGGGCACTGCTACCTGCAGGAGTCCGGCGGCCGCCTGGGCTGAACATCCGAGTCGTCCCCCTCAGCGCGAGCCAGAGCCCGCGCTGAGGGGGACGACTGCGTGGTATGGCGCTCAGCGGGCCGTGTTCGCCGCCGGGGTCCCCAGGGAGGGCAGCAGCGCGTCGAGGCGCTCTGCGGTGTCCTCCCAGCCCGCCACGGCCACGCAGGGCACGCCGAGCGCCTTCACGGGGTAGTCGTTGCCGCCCTCGTCCAGACGGTCGCCGTAGAACAGCATCTCGGAGAAGGCGATCCCGGTCCGCTCGGCGAGCTCGGTCATGCCGTAGGCCTTGTCGATGCCGGCGCGGGTGATGTCGATGGACGTGGATCCGCCGGAGCGGACCTCGAGGTCGGGCACGCGCGGGGCGACCGCATCGCGCAGGGCGGCACGACGGGACCCGTCCGGGTCCCACGCCTTCTTCGCGTCGTGCGGGGCCTTCTGGCCGAGCGCGGAGAACGTGATCTGCGAGCCGCGGTCCTCGAGGATGGGGCCCCAGGTCTCGCTCTCCCAGAGGCCGAGGCGCCGCGCCTCCTCCTCGAGTGCGGCGAGGGCCGCGTCCTTCTGCGGCGTGCTCAGGTCGCGGGCGTAGACCAGGGCGAACCCGGTCCCGTCGTGGCGGAGGTACCGGGTGCCGCAGGTGGGCAGCAGGTGGATGCGCTGCAGCGTCGCCCGGTCGGCGTCACCGAGCCGGGAGATGACCTGGGTGCGGAACTGCTCCTCGTTGCCGCCGGAGATGATCGCCACCTCGACCCGATGCGCGAGCGCGAGCAGGAGCGCCGCGATGCGGGGTTCGAGCGGGCTCTTGGATGCGGCGAGGGTGTCGTCGAGGTCGAAGGCGACCAGGCGGGGTGTCGTCATAGCGCTTCCAGGATACGGGAGGGGGATGGGCGGGCCTCGGGAGAGGCCGGGGACGCACCGCGCGGATGCGATCGGACAAAGCGGAAGGGACCGACCCTGTGGGTCGGTCCCTTCCGCGCTGGTCGGGGTGACAGGATTTGAACCTGCGGCCTCTTCGTCCCGAACGAAGCGCGCTACCAAGCTGCGCCACACCCCGTGGCAACCGTTCAAGTCTATACGGAGAGCGGCCCGGGGGCGAATCGAGGCGGAACCCGCGCGTGGCGGATCCGCGGCGGCTCACCCGCGCGGCAGCAGCGTGAGCAACGTCGCCTCGGGGCGGCAGGCGAAGCGGATCGGGGCGTAGATCGAGTGGCCGCACCCGGCGCTCACATTGAGCGGCACGGTGCGCCCCGCGTGCGACCAGGTGCTGAGGCCCTTCGCCTGCTTCAGCGGGATGTCGCAGTTCGCGACGATCGCGCCGAATCCCGGGATGCAGACCTGGCCGCCGTGGGTGTGGCCGCCGAGGATAGCGTCGGCGCCCAGGTCCGTGAAGGCGTTCAGCACGCGCTGGTACGGCGCATGCGTGACGCCCAGCACGGGCACGCCGGCGGGGCGGGGGCCGAGCGCGTCGATCGCGGCGGGCAGCGTGTCGAGGTCGTCCCAGTCGCGGTGCGCGTCGTCCACCCCGAACAGGTCGATGCGCTCGCCCGCGACGGTCAGCGAGGCCGCGGTGTTGTCGAGATCCGTCCAGCCGAGCTCGTCCGTGAAGAACGCGTCCATGGCGGCGGTGTCGAGCCTCGGTGCGGTGGCGACGCGCGCGGACGGACCCAGGAAGTACCGGAACGGGTTGCGCGGCGACGGGGCGTGCACGTCGTTGGAGCCGTGCACGAAGACGCCCGGCGTGCCGGCGAACGGCTCGAACGCGGCGCGGATGCCCTCGAGCCCGCGCTCGTGGCCGAGGTTGTCCCCGGTGTTCACGACCAGGTCCGGGCGCAGCGAGGCCAGGGAGGCGAGCCAGCGCTGCTTGCGGTGCTGCCAGGGCGCCATGTGGGCGTCCGAGATGTGCAGGATCCGCAGCGGACGGGATCCGGCCGGCAGCGTGTGCGCCGTGCCGTGCCGCAGCGTGAACAGGTAGCGCTCGATGCCGATGCCCCACGTGGCAGCCGCGACACCGGCGGCCCCCACCGCACCGAGTGCGATGAGGGCCGAACGGGTGGTGCGGGTGATCGTCATCCTCAGCAGTTCTTCTTCACGTAGTTGAGCGTGACCGAGGACCCCTTGGGGGCCGCCGTCCCCGCGGCCGGCGACGTGGCCGACACCGTGCCGGAGTCGTCGCCGTTGCCGGTGGTGCAGGTGCCCTTGACCGCCTGGAAGCCGGCGGTCTTGAGCGCGTTCGCGGCGTCGCCCATGACCATTCCGACCACGTTCGGCACCGAGACGCCCTGCCCGTTGCTCGGACTGATCGTGATGGTGCTGCCGGTGACGACCTGACCGGGACCCGGATCCTGCTGGGCCACCTGATCGGTCGGCAGGTTGCTCTGCACGGCACCTCCGACCGAGACGGAGAATCCGGCGCCCTCGAGCGTCTGCGTCGCCTGGTCGATGGACATGCCGACGACGTTCGGCAGGTTGCTGTACGACTGCTTGAGCGCGCTCTGCTGCGGGTCGGGGAACGAGTCGCCCGGGAAGAGGCTGTCCGCGGCGCTGAGGAGGTCGCGGCCGAGCCCGTACCGGATGTTCTGCACGCTCGTGTCCTGCGTCTCGAACTGGTTGATGTCGACGTCGCCCGACGCCTGACCGACCCAGATGCCCACCGTGGAGGCGGTCGAGGACGCCATCAGCATGGTCTGCACGTTGTTGTGCGAACCGGTCTTGCCGATCAGCGGGGTGCCGTCGTCCGGGTTCGCCTGCGATCCCGTGCCGCCGCCGGCCATGACGCCCTGCAGCGCGTACGCGGTGGCTGCGGCGATCTCGGGCTTGAGGACCTCGGTGCACGTGGTCGGGGGCAGCGGGAGGTCGGAGCCGTCGGGTCCGGTGATCTTGTCGATCGCGTGCGGATCGCAGCGGGTCCCGTTGTTCGCGATCGCGGCGTAGACGGAGGCCATGTCCAGCGGCGCGATGTTCTTCGAGCCGAGCACGTCGAACGGAGCGGGCGCGGACGCGAGGACGTTGCCCTGGTCGTCGACGATGTTCTCCCGGTTGTTCACCGGGAGCATCTTGCCCTGGTACTCGGTGCCCAGGTGCAGTCCCATCCGGGCGGCGACGTCGTTGATGTCGCAGAGGTCGAGCTTCGCCGCCATCGCGAGGAAGCCGGAGTTCAGCGACGCCGCGGTGAACTGCATCGGGGTGCCGACGTAGCCGCGCTGGCTCTGGAAGTTGCCGATCTCGGCGGAATCGGCGGTCATGGTGTCGGTGCCGCACTTGAACGTCAGCTTCTGGAGGTTGCCGTTCACGGTCTCGCGGAGGGAGTGCCCCTTCTCCAGCCAGTCGATGAGGGTGAAGACCTTGTAGGTGGATCCCACCGAGAACCCGATGCCGCCGCCATGCGCCTGGTCGGCGGCGTAGACGATGCCGGTCTGCCCCGTCGTGGCGGTGTCGGTCGTCTCCTCGGTGAACGTGGTGTTCTGCGCCATGGCGAGGATCCGGCCCGTCTTGGGATCGATGTTCACGGCGGTCGCGCCGAAGTTCATACCCGGGATGGTCGGGGTGGTGCGGTCGGCCATGGCCTGCAGCGCCGCTCCCTGCATCGGGTACGAGAGGCTCGTGTAGACGTTCAGACCGCCGCGCAGGAGCTTGTCGGCGCGGTCCTTGGTCGGGCCGAGGACCGAGTCGAGCGACGGGTCGTTGACGAGGGTCGCCTTGACGTACTGGCAGAAGTAGGCGTTGCCGCCGGCATCCGTGCAGCCCTGGGACGGCGTCTTGATCGCCGGGGTGATCGGCTGCTCCTTGTCGGCGTCGTACTCCGCCTTGGTGATCTTGCCGAGCACCTCCATGCGGCTGAGCACGTAGTTCCGGCGCACGAGGGTGTCGTGGTAGCCGTCGGCCTGCGAGTTCTTGCAGTTGTTGCCGTCCTTGTCGCAGTCGTACGTGCCGCCGGGCAGGTCGATGCGGAAGGCGTTCGGGTTCTGCACCATGCCGACCAGGGTCGCCGCCTGCACGGCGTTCAACTGCGAGGCGGAGACGCTGAAGTAGCGCTGTGCCGCGGCCTCGATGCCGTAGGTGGTGCCGCCGAAGTTCACCAGGTTGAGGTACCCGATGAGGATGTCGTTCTTGGAATACTGCTTCTCGATCGCCGTGGCGTAGCGGATCTCCTGCAGCTTGCGCGCGATGCCCTTGGAACCGACCGCAGAGGCCGCGTCGACCCAGCACTGCTGGAGCTTGTCGTCGCGCTTCTCGTCGCCGAGCGGGACGCCCTGCTCGCACTCCTGCAGCAGCACGTTCTTCACGTACTGCTGGCTGATCGAGGATCCGCCGTTCGTGGCGGATCCGCTCACGTTGCCGAAGACGGCCTTGAGCGTGCCGGCGATGTCGATGCCGCCGTGCGAGTAGAAGTTCTTGTCCTCACTGGCCAGCAGCGCGTCGTACAGCACCGGGGCGACCTGGTCGTACTTCACGGGGATGCGGTTCTGGTCGTAGAAGCGCGCGATCTGCTGCGGCTGCCCGTTCGGGTCGACGCCGTAGATCGTCGTCGGTTGCATCGGGCGGTCGACCTTGAGGTTGGAGGGCAGGCCCTCGAAGAGGTCGATCGACTGGGCGGCAGTGGCGCCGGTCACGGCGAACACCGGAGTGACGGTGGCCGTGACGAGCACACCGGCGACGACGCTGAGACCGACGAGGCCGGCCAGGCCGCTGAGCACACCGGTGAGCGTGCGTTTGGTCTGAGGCATACGCTTGATCGTAGGGGAGTTCCCTGAACACTAACTTTGACGCGCCCGTCCGCGTCCGTCCCTCCGGGAGTGCCATGACCACGTGGGAATACCTCACGACGCCGCTGCTGATCCACAACACCGCCGCGATCCTGAACAACTGGGGCAAGCAGGGCTGGGAGCTCGTGCAGGTCGTCACCGGCCCCGAGGGCGGGCTCGTGGCGTATCTCAAGCGTCCTGTCGGCGGCGAAGCGGCCGCCAACACGGGCCTCGGAGCCGCTGCCGAGGCCGCCCGCCAGTTCGAAGGAGACAACGCATGACCATCAGCACCCGCCTCGCCGAGCTCGGCATCGAGCTCCCCTCCGTCGCCGCGCCGGTGGCCGCCTACGTGCCGGCCCGCGTGCACGCCGGACTCGTCTACACGTCGGGGCAGCTGCCGTTCGTGGCGGGATCCCTGCCCGCGACCGGCAAGGTGGGCGCGGAGGTCTCCGCGGAGGACGCCAAGGCGCTCTCGCGCACCTGCGCGCTGAACGCGATCGCCGCGGCCGCCGATGCCGCCGGCGGCGTGGACCGGCTCGGCGGCGTGATGCGCGTGGGCGGCTTCGTGGCGTCGGACCCGTCGTTCTCGGGTCAGCCCGGCGTGATCAACGGCGCGAGCGAGGTGCTCGGCGAGATCTTCGGTGACGCCGGCAAGCATGCGCGCGCCGCCGTCGGCGTGGCCGTGCTGCCGCTGGACAGCCCGGTCGAGGTCGAGGTCGTCTTCACCCTCGTCTGACCGCAGACGACAGAAGAGGCGCTCTCCCGAGGGGGGCGCCTCTTCTGTCGCCGGGATGCGGATCCCTGCGGCGAGGGCCTACTTGACCTGCGCCGAGATGGTCGACATCACCATGGTGTCCGCAAGGGTCGTGGTGTCGCCGACCTCGCGACCCTCGGCGACGTCGCGCAGCAGGCGCCGCATGATCTTGCCGGAGCGGGTCTTGGGCAGCTCGCCGACGACGTAGACGTCGCGGGGGCGGGCGATCGGGCCGATCTGCTCGCCGACCCAGCCGCGCAGCAGCTGGGCGAGGCCCTCGGGGGAGTGCGAGCGCAGGTAGCTCTCCTTGATGATCACGAAGGCCACGACGGCCTGGCCGGTGGTCTCGTCGGACGCGCCGACCACGGCCGCCTCGGCCGTGGCCTCATGCGCGACCAGGGCCGACTCGATCTCGGCGGTGGACAGGCGGTGGCCGGAGACGTTCATGACGTCGTCGACGCGGCCGAGCAGCCACAGGTCGCCGTCGTCATCGAAGCGCGCGCCGTCGCCGGCGAAGTAGTAGCCCTCCTCGGCGAACTTCTCCCAGTAGGTCTCCACGAACCGCTCCGGGTCGCCCCAGATGCCGCGCAGCATGCTCGGCCACGGCTCGGTGATCGCGAGCAGGCCGCCGCCTCCGACGCCCACCGGGGTGCCGTCGTCGTCGACCACGTCGATCGAGATGCCCGGCAGCGGCACCTGCGCCGATCCCGGCTTGGTCGCCGTGATGCCGGGGAGCGGGGAGACCATGATCGCTCCGGTCTCCGTCTGCCACCAGGTGTCCACGATCGGGGCGTGACCGCCGCCGATGACCTCGCGGTACCAGATCCACGCCTCGGGGTTGATCGGCTCGCCGACGGATCCGAGCAGGCGCAGGCTGGACAGGTCGTACTGGTTCGGGATCTCGCGGCCCAGCTTCATGAACGAGCGGATCGCGGTCGGCGCCGTGTAGAGCGTGGTGACGCCGTACTTCTGGATGATGTCCCACCAGCGGCCCTGCTGCGGCGTCTCCGGGGTGCCCTCGTACATGACCTGGGTGGCGCCGTTGGCGAGCGGGCCGTACGTCACGTAGGAGTGCCCGGTCACCCAGCCGATGTCGGCGGTGCACCAGTAGATGTCGGTCTCGGGCTTGAGGTCGAACACGACGCGGTGCGTGTAGGCGGCCTGCGTCAGGTAGCCGCCCGAGGTGTGCAGGATGCCCTTGGGCTTGCCCGTGGTGCCCGAGGTGTACAGGATGAACAGCGGGTTCTCGGCGGGGAAGGCCTGCGCCTCGTGCACGTTCGACGCCGCGCCCACGACGTCGTGGTACCAGAGGTCGCGCTCGTCGTCCCAGTCGATCTCGTTCTCGCAGCGCTTCACGACGATCACGTTCTCGACCGTGTTCTGGGCGCCGGTGCCGCGGTCGGCGAGCGCCTGGTCGACGGTGGGCTTGAGCGCGGAGGCCTTGCCCTTGCGGTAGCCGCCGTCCGCGGTGATGACGACCTTCGCCCCGGCGTCGTCGATGCGCGAGCGCAGGCTGTCGGCGCTGAAGCCGCCGAAGACGACGGAGTGGATCGCGCCGACGCGCGCCACGGCGAGCATGGACGCCACGGCCTCGGGGATCATCGGCAGATAGATGGCGACGCGGTCGCCGTGGCCGACGCCGAGCCCCTCCAGCACGTTCGCGAGCCGCTTGACCTCATCGGTCAGCTCGGCGTAGGTGATGCGGCGCTCATCGCCCGGCTCGCCCTCCCAGAGCAGCGCGACGCGATCGCCGTTGCCGGCCTCCACGTGGCGGTCCAGGCAGTTGTACGCGACGTTGAGCTCGCCGTCGGCGAACCACTTCGCGAACGGCGGGTTCGACCAGTCCAGCACCTCGGTGAAGGGCGTGTGCCAGTGCAGCTCGCGGGCGTGCTTCGCCCAGAACGCCTCGCGATCGGTGGCCGCTTCGGAGTAGATCTCGGGCTGCGCGACGGCGGCGGCCGCGAACTCCGGCGAGGGCGGGAACTCGCGGGTCTCGTCGAAGACGTGATCGATCTGGCTGCTCATGTGCGGGGTCGCTCCTTTGCGGCAGGGGGCTGCGTCGCGGCGTGGCCGGCGACATCGGCGAATCTAGCCGTGCCCTCCGCCCGACAATACCGCCGGAAGTCGGTAGCGCGAGTCGTTTTGTTCGGCACCTTTTCAGTCGTACACTGTCCGACGGCCGATCATTCGAATCCGGCTTTCCGCGGCAGTGACGGCCCCCCTCCGTCCGCTGCGGCTGGGCGGCATCCCATTCCCCCCGTGGGATGCCGCCCATCTTCTTGCCCGGCGGTCCCGTGGCGTTCCGGGTCGGCGTTCCCGCGGCGTTCCCGCGGCGTTCCCGCGGCGTTCCCGGTCGGCGTTCCCGCGGCAGGCCCCGCCCGACGCCCGACCGGGTCGGCTCCGGGCCGGTCGGCCCGCACAGCGCGGGCAGGCGCGGACTTCTACACGGGATCCGCGACCGCCCCGCCGCGCCGATCCGGCGGTGCCTAGCGTCAGGGCATGGCCTCGCCCTTCGTGATCGTCCCGCGCGGATCTGCCGCCGCCGCAGCCGCGGCCGCGCAGTGGGAGCCGGATCCCGCGTTCGGTGAGCTCGCGATGCACGCCGCCGACCCCGGGGTGACCGATCTCTTCCTGAACGGCGCGGAGGGTCTGTTCGTCGACCGGGGTTCCGGTGCCGAGCCCGTGCCAGGGTGGACGGCCTCGGAGCGTGAGGTGCGCGAACTGGCCGTGCGCCTGGTCGCCCTCGGTGGACGGCATCTGGACGACCAGGCGCCGTGTGTGGATGTGCGGCTGGCATCCGGGGTGCGCGTGCATGCGGTGCTGGCTCCGGTCGCGACCGGCGGCACCGCGGTCTCGGTGCGGATCCCGCGGGTGCGGGCGGCGGATCTGGACGATCTCGGCCGTCTCGGAGCGATCGATGCCGCGCAGCGCGTCTGGCTGGAGCAGGTG
>JAFDWP010000163.1 GCA_018268435.1 Actinomycetota bacterium | reverse complement strand
GAGGCGTCGTCGAGATAGCCGCGCTGCTCGAACTCGGCGATGATGGCGTCCCGGTCCTCGGCCGACACGTCGTGCTCGCGGAGCACATCGATCGCCTCCCGATTGGAGAGCTGCTTCGCCCGCAGTCGGCGCACCAGGATCTCGCGCGCCGCATCGACCGGATCCTCCCCCGCCGCTTGCTCGCCCTCATGCCGGCCGACCGCGTGCAGCGCTCGACGCTCCGCCGGCGATGCGGCGGCCGCCCGCTCGCCCGACAGCGCGGCGGCGGGATGCCGTGGACCAGGGCCCCGCCGCTCGGCTGCGGACTCCTCGGCCCAGGTCGAGCGCCACTCGGCCTCCGTCGACGGCATCGCCGGCGTCGGAACGGCCGCGCCCGGCCCGCGCGGAACCGGGGCGGCGCCCGGCACCCGCATGCCGAAGAGCGGGATCACCGGGGCGAGGTGCTCGTCGTGGGACGGCACCCCACCCCTCTCGTCGCTCATGATCAGGCCGGACGACGCTGAGCCAGCTCGTCGGCCGCTGCCGCGGGGGCTGCACCGCCGATGCCGAGCTTCTGCTTGATCTGCGTCTCGATCGTCTCGGCGATGTCGGGGTTCTTCAGCAGGAAGTTGCGGGCGTTCTCCTTGCCCTGTCCGAGCTGGTCTCCCTCGTAGGTGTACCAGGCGCCCGACTTCTTCACGATGCCGTGCTCGACGCCGAAGTCGATCAGGCTGCCCTCACGCGAGATGCCGACCCCGTACAGGATGTCGAACTCGGCCTGCTTGAACGGCGGCGCCATCTTGTTCTTCACAACCTTGACCCTGGTGCGGTTTCCGACCGCGTCCGCGCCGTCCTTCAGCGTCTCGATCCGGCGGATGTCGAGACGGACCGACGCGTAGAACTTCAGCGCCTTTCCTCCCGCGGTGGTCTCCGGCGAGCCGAAGAAGACGCCGATCTTCTCACGCAGCTGGTTGATGAAGATCATGGTGGTGTTGGTCTGGTTCAGACCACCCGTGAGCTTGCGCAGCGCCTGCGACATCAGTCGCGCCTGCAGTCCGACGTGGGAGTCGCCCATCTCGCCCTCGATCTCGGCTCGCGGCACCAGGGCCGCCACCGAGTCGATGACGATGAGGTCGATGGCGCCCGAGCGCACGAGCATGTCGGCGATCTCGAGCGCCTGCTCACCGGTGTCGGGCTGGGACACGAGCAGCGCATCGATGTCGACGCCGAGCTTCTTGGCGTACTCGGGGTCGAGGGCGTGCTCCGCATCCACGAACGCGGCGATGCCGCCGGCGCGCTGCGCGTTGGCGATCGCGTGCAGGGTCAGCGTGGTCTTACCCGAGGACTCCGGGCCGTAGATCTCGACGATGCGTCCGCGCGGGAGGCCGCCGACGCCGAGCGCGACGTCGAGCGCGATGGAGCCGGTGGGGATGACCGCGACGGGGGCGCGCTCATCACTGCCCAGCCGCATGACCGAGCCCTTTCCGAACTGCTTGTCGATCTGGGCGAGGGCGGTCTCAAGGGACTTCTCGCGGTCTGCGGGAGAGGGCATGTCGTGCTCCTTCGTGCTCGTGAACTGGCGCCTGTAGGCTGTCGCGGCCACCCCGGCTGGGGCGAGCTCTCCGACAAGGCGTATGACCTCGTGGTCATGTCGAACACGGTAGGAGGGGCCACCGACATAGCGGCGGAGGCGCCCGGATCCGTGCAGATCATGATCACGAAATCATCTGTGCAGGACGTTACCCTGATCTCGAACATGTCTTCGACGACACGCCGCAGGGACGGAGAAGCGGATCGAACACCACCCGTCCGCCGATGCGCTCAGCGACGCTTCTGCTCGATCCTGCCCGCACCGTATCGGCGCGATTCGGGCACATCCATCTCGGCGCACAGCGCCAGCCACACCTCACGCGGCGGTACGCCGGAGTCCATGGCCTGCGCCGCCGTGCGCGCGCCCACGGCGCTCAGCACGAGATCCGCCACGAGGGCGTCGCCACGCGCTCCGAACTCCGCTTCGACCGCGCGGAGGAACTCGCTGCGCCGCATCCGGTCAGCGCAGGGAGAGCTCGGACTCGACCGAGGCCACCAGCTCGTCC
The DNA here is from genome assembly GCA_018268435.1 of Actinomycetota bacterium. Taxonomy (GTDB): domain Bacteria; phylum Actinomycetota; class Actinomycetes; order Actinomycetales; family Microbacteriaceae; genus Microbacterium. The sequence goes on along the minus strand of JAFDWP010000163.1, from coordinate 7,881 downwards.
GGGACGACGTCGGGGATGACCTGCAGTCCCTCGAGCACGGCGATCCGATCGCCGACTTCGCGCATGATCGTCGAGATGGGCACGTCGAGGGCTTCGGCGACCGAGGCGAGGATCTCGCTGGAGGCCTCCTTCTGACCCCGCTCGACCTCGCTGAGGTACCCGAGCGCGACGGAGGCCTTGCCCGCGACCTGACGGAGCGTGCGGCCCTTCTGCAGACGGAAGTCGCGCAACACGTCACCGATCTCCTGTCGTACGAGAATCATCGGGACCTCCTCTCCCCCATCGCGCCAGCGGAATCGCCGGATCGGATGGTCAGTCTAACCCGATCTGACGCGTTCGACTCTAGTGTTTCGTCCTGTGCATTGAATGTGAGCACACCCGACTCAACTTCGCTGTGGGGCACTCTATTCCCCGCCGCCGTAGCCGGGCGCGTCGCCGCCGGATCCGTCGCCGCCCAGCGTCTCCCGCAGCAGCGTCAGCGCGGCCGCGACGGCCGCTGCACGGATCGCCGAGCGGTCTCCCGGGAACAGGAACCGCCGGCTCAGGGTGCGCTCCCCCACGCTCACCCCGATGTGCACGGTGCCGACCGGCTGCCCGCCCTGCGCCGTCGGACCGGCCACCCCCGTCGTCGCCACGCCGACATCGGCGCTGCGGCCGTCCACGGCCAGCGCGGTGCGGGCGCCGACCGCCATCTGCCGCGCCACCTCCGGATCCACGGGTCCGTGGGCGGCGAGCAGATCCGGGTCCACGCCGAGCAGAGCGGCCTTGACCGGTGTCGCGTAGGCGACCACGGCACCGTTGAGCACATCGGAGGCTCCGGGGACCGCGACCAGCGCGGCGCACAGCGCACCACCTGTGAGCGACTCCGCCACGGCCAGCGTCATCCCGCGCTCGCGCAGCGTCTCGAGCACCTCCGCGGTGGCGGACATCACGCCGCGGTGCCGTCGGCCCGCGAGCCGCGGACCTGGGCGACGACGTAGTCGATGCCGCTCAGGATCGTCAGGACGAGCGCGGCCAGCATCAGCACGGCCGTGGTGATCGTCCACGCCGGCATGCCGATCCAGACATGCAGCGGCAGGAGGGCCCAGGACAGGGCGATCGCCTGCACCGTGGTCTTGACCTTGCCCATCCAGGCGGCCGCGACGACGTGCTCCTTCACGATCATGAAGCGGTGGATGGTGATCCCCCACTCCCGGATCAGGATGATCAGCACCAGCCACCACCACACCTCGCCGAGGATGGCGAGGCCGATGAAACCGGCTCCGGTGAGGAGCTTGTCGGCGATCGGGTCCCAGAGCTTGCCGAAATCACTGACGAGGTCGTACTTGCGGGCCAGGTAGCCGTCGATCCAGTCCGTCGAGATCGCCAGGATGAACAGCCCGGCCGCGACCCAGCGCAGCGCCGGCTGGGCGAGGCCGTCGGCGCCGCCGAGCAGCAGCAGCACGAAGAAGACGACGGCGAGGGGGATGCGGGCGACCGTGATCGCGTTCGGCAGCTGCCGCGGGATGGCCATCAGTCGCGCCCCGTCAGGCCCCAGGCGTCGTCATCCGACTCCGCCTCGACCTCGGGCAGGCCGCGGTACTGCGCCTCCAGCGGATCCGCGCCGTAGCGGTCGCTTCCGTGGTCCGCTGCCGGCTGCGGCACCGGATCGGCCGGGCGCGCGGCCGCCGGTGCGGCGGGCGCGGACGGCACGTCGTCGCCGCGCAGGCGCGCCAGCACCCCGGGCAGCTGCTCGGGCGTGACCAGCACGTCGCGCGCCTTCGACCCCTCGGATGGGCCGACGATCTCGCGAGACTCGAGCAGATCCATGAGGCGTCCGGCCTTCGCGAACCCGACGCGGAGCTTGCGCTGCAGCATCGAGGTCGATCCGAACTGGGAGGAGACGATGAGCTCGGCGGCGGCGAGGAGGAGCTCGAGGTCGTCGCCGATGTCCTCGTCGACCTCCTTCTTCCTGCTCTCGGCGGACTCGGCCACATCGGGCCGGTACTCCGGCCGGGCCTGTCCGGTGACGTGCTTGACGACCGCGTCGATCTCGCTCTCGTCGACCCACGCGCCCTGCAGGCGGAACGGCTTGGACGACCCCATCGGGGAGAACAGCGCGTCGCCCTGCCCGATCAGCTTGTCGGCGCCGGGGCTGTCCAGGATCACGCGGCTGTCGGTGACGCTGGTCACCGCGAAGGCGAGACGGGACGGCACGTTCGCCTTGATGAGGCCGGTGACCACGTCGACGCTGGGTCGCTGCGTCGCCAGCACCAGGTGGATGCCGCTCGCGCGGGCCAGCTGGGTGATGCGCACGATCGAGTCCTCGACGTCCCGCGGGGCGACCATCATCAGGTCGGCGAGCTCATCGACCACCACGAGCAGATAGGGGTACGGCTTGAGCACGCGCTCGCTGCCTACGGGCACCTCGACCTCGCCGGCACGCACCGCGCGGTTGAAGTCGTCGATGTGGCGGAAGCCGAACGACGCAAGGTCGTCGTACCGCATGTCCATCTCCTTCACGACCCACTGCAGCGCCTCCGCCGCCTTCTTGGGACTCGTGATGATGGGGGTGATCAGGTGCGGGACGCCCGCGTAGCTCGTGAGCTCCACGCGCTTCGGGTCGATGAGGACCATGCGCACATCGGCGGGGCGGGCCCGCATGAGCAGGCTCGTGATCATCGAGTTCACGAAGCTCGACTTGCCGGATCCGGTGGATCCCGCGACGAGCAGGTGGGGCATCTTGGCGAGGTTGGCGACGACGAAGTTGCCGCCAACGTCCTTGCCGACGCCGATCGTCAGCGGATGGGTGCTCTTCTGCGCGGCCGCCGAGCGCAGCACGTCGCCGAGGGCCACCGTCTCGCGGTCGGCGTTGGGGATCTCGATGCCGATCGCGCTCTTGCCCGGGATCGGCGAGAGGATCCGCACGTCGTTCGACGCGACCGCGTAGGCGAAGTTGTTGCTCAGCTGCAGGATCTTCTCGACCTTGACGCCGTGCCCGACCTCGACCTCGTACTGGGTCACCGTCGGGCCGCGCGAGAAGCCGGTGACCTTCGCGTCGACGTTGAACTGCGTGAGCACGTTGGTGATCTGCTCCACCACGCGGTCGTTCGCCTCGGAGCGGGCGACCGAGGGCGGACCCGCCTTCAGAGCCCCCGGGGACGGGAGGATGTAGGGCGCGACGGGCGCCTGCAGCCCGTCCTTGCCGGGCCCCTCGGTGCCGAAGCCGTCGAAGCCGGCCAGTTCCAGCTCGCCGGTGTCGCCGTCGTCGAGCAGAGCCGTGGACTGCTGTCCGGCCAGGGAGTCCGCGACGGCGCGCACATCGGTGAGCACCTCGGTCGCCGCGTCATAGGGGTCGTCGTCCGTGATGACGGCGCGGTCGTACGCCGTCGCCTGGGTGACGGCCGGAGGGTCGTCGGTCACGGCCAGCATCTCGGTGAGGTCCTGCGAGCCCAGCCCGCCGTCGGGATCCTCCTCGCGGCCGGTCTTGTTCCGCCGCCACCACGGCAGCACGTCGGGATCGTCGACCTTGTCGGCGTCCTCGACGACCGGGGCCTCGTCCGCCGGGGCCTTCGGCGTGCGCTCCGCGTCGAACATCCAGGCGTACAGGTCGCCCAGGCGCTGCCCGATGCGGTTCGGCGGCGTCTTGGTGAGGATGAGCACGCTGAGCGCGGCGAGCAGCGACAGCACGATGTAGGCGGGGATCGCGGTCAGGTAGCTCAGCGGCTGGCCCAGCAGCCAGCCGAACAGACCGCCTGCGGCGCTGAGCGCCACCATGCCCTGACGCGGCTGAGGCATCCCGCCCGCGATGTGGCAGAAGCCCGCGAGCGCGACGACGAACAGCCCGAAGCCGATCCCGATCCGGCCGTTGTCGTGCACGGAGGACGGGTGCCGGAACAGCCAGCCCGCCAGCACGAGAAGCAGCACCGGCATGATGAATGCGGCCCTGCCGATGAGCGCACCGACCGAATAGGCGCTGATGTTCGCGGCGACCGCGCTGCCGATGAAGAACCACTCGTTCACGGCCCCGGCGATCGCGAGCAGCACGAGCAGGAAGGGGAAGCCATCCCGGCGCTGATCCTTCTCCAGGGTCTCCAGGCCGAACGCGCGGAACAGGCCGCCGACGCCGTGCGCCAGCCCCGTCCAGGCGCGCACGATCACGGGAGGCTTGTCCGGCTCGTCGACGTACTTCCTCGGAGCGGGTGCCGCCTTGGTCGTCGTGCGCGGCTTCGCCCCGGACGTGGAACGACCGCGCGCCGAGGGCTTGTCGGCCGCGCTCGTGGTCGCAGAGGAACTCCTGGGCATGACTCCACGCTAGAGCCGCACGCCGACATCGACCCGTAATGACGCGGCTTTCCGCGGAATCCCGCCGATGAGGACGTGCCGGATCCGACCGATCAGGCCTCGATGACGAGCGGGACGATCATGGGGCGGCGGCGCAGCTTCTGGTTCACCCAGCGGCCGATCGTGCGACGGACCACCTGCGAGAGGGCGTGCGTGTCCCGGACGCCGTTGCCGGCGGCCTCCTTGAGCGCGGCGACGATCTTCGGCGCGACGTCGTCGAACACCGAATCGTCCTCCGCCACACCGCGCGCGTGGATCTCCGGGCCGGAGATGATCCGGCCCGTGCCGGAGTCGACGACGACGATGACGGACACGAAGCCCTCCTCGCCGAGGATCCGGCGGTCCTTGAGATCCGCGTCCGTGATCTCGCCGACGGTGGAGCCATCCACGTAGACGAAGCCGAGGTCGAGCTGACCGGCGACGCGGGCGACGCCGTCCTTGAGGTCGATCACCGTGCCGTTGGCGCCGATGATGGTGCGCTCCTCGTCGATGCCGGTGTCCTGCGCGAGCTTCGCGTTGGCCATGAGGTGGCGGTACTCGCCGTGCACGGGCAGCACGTTCTTCGGCTTGAGGATGTTGTAGCAGTACAGCAGCTCGCCGGCCGCGGCGTGCCCGGAGACGTGCACGCGGGCGTTCGCCTTGTGCACGACGTTCGCGCCCAGCTTGGTGAGACCGTCGATCACGCGGTAGACCGCGTTCTCGTTGCCGGGGATCAGGCTGGAGGCGAGGATCACGGTGTCGCCGGGTCCCGGCTCGATCGCGTGGTCGAGGTTGGCCATGCGGCTGAGCACCGCCATCGGCTCGCCCTGGGATCCCGTGGACATGTAGACGATCTTGTCGTCGGGAAGGTCGCGCGCCTTCTTGTAGTCGATGAGCACCCCGTCCGGCACCTTCAGGTAGCCGAGCTGCTCCGCGATCGTCATGTTGCGCACCATCGAGCGGCCGAGGAACGCCACACGGCGGCCGTGCGCGTGCGCGGCGTCGATGACCTGCTGCACGCGGTGCACGTGGCTGGAGAAGCTCGCCACGATGACGCGGCGCGGGGCCTTGCCGATGACCTGGTCGAGCACCGGCCCGATCGAGCGCTCCGTGGGCGTGAACCCGGGCACGTCCGCGTTCGTGGAGTCGACGAGGAACAGGTCGACGCCCTCCTCGCCCAGGCGCGCGAACGCGCGGAGATCCGTGATGCGCCCGTCCAGCGGCAGCTGGTCCATCTTGAAGTCGCCGGTGGCGAGCACCATGCCCGCGGGCGTGCGGATCGCGACGGCGAGGGCGTCCGGGATGGAGTGGTTGACCGCGACGAACTCGAGGTCGAACGGCCCGACCTGCTCGCGCTGCCCCTCCTTCACGGTGAGGGTGAAGGGCTTGATCCGGTGCTCCTTGAGCTTCGCCTCGACGAGCGCGAGCGTGAGCCCGGATCCGATCAGCGGGATGTCGCCCTTGAGACGCAGCAGGTACGGCACCGCGCCGATGTGGTCCTCGTGACCGTGCGTGAGCACGACTCCGACGATGTCGTCGAGTCGGTCCTTGATCGGCTCGAAGTCGGGCAGGATCAGGTCGACGCCCGGCTGGTGCTCCTCGGGGAAGAGCACGCCGCAGTCGACCACGAGGATCTTGCCGTCGAACTCGAAGATCGTCATGTTGCGGCCGACCTCTCCGAGTCCGCCCAGGGGCGTGACGCGGAGCGTGCCGGATGCGAGCGCTGCGGGCTCGGCGAGGGGAATGGTCATGTGCTGCCTCCTAGGCGGGGCGCGCTGCGCGCCCGAAGATCTGGTCCCTGAGCCCCCGGGGCCCGACGCCCCTCATCGAGTCGTGCCGTGCACCTTGGGGAGGGCGCCGCCGGCGGCGGCGTTGCGGTCGGGGCGGAAATCCGAGAAGTCCGCGCCGGGGATGTCTTTGACGAGCGCGAGCTCATCCTCGATGAGAGCGGCCTCCCATTCCTCCGGCCCCACGAGGGGCAGGCGGACGCGGGGGCTCGTGATGCGGCCGAGGCCGTGCAGGATGTACTTCGCGGCGACCGTGCCGGGCACGTGCGTCATCGCGGCGCGCACCAGCGGCTCCAGGCGCTTGTGCTCGGCGGTGGCCGCGGCCAGGTCGCCCCGGTTCACCGCGTCGACGATCGTGCGGTACGGCGCGGACGTGATGTTCGCGGTGACCCCGATGAGGCCGGTGGCGCCGATCGCCAGGTGCGGGAGCACGTTCGAGTCGTCGCCGGAGAAGTACATCAGGTCGGTCTGGTTGAGCACCCGGCTGACCTCGGAGAAGTCGCCCTTGGCGTCCTTCACGGCGAGGATGTTGGGGTGCTTGGCCAGGCGCAGGATCGTCTCGTACTTGATCGGCACGCCGGTGCGGCCCGGGATGTCGTAGAGGATCACGGGCAGGTCGGTGGCGTCCGCGACGAGGCGGAAGTGCGTGAGGATCCCGGCCTGGGTGGGCTTGTTGTAGTACGGGGTGACGATCATGATGCCGTCGGCGCCGGCCTTCTCGCTGGCCTTGTAGAGCTCGATCGCGTGCGCGGTCTCATTGGATCCGCCGCCGGTGATGATCTTGGCGCGACCGGCCGCGACGTCCTTGCCGACCTCGACGAGGCGCAGCTTCTCGGCGTCCGTGAGGGTCGAGGTCTCCCCCGTCGTGCCGGTGACGACGATGCCGTCCGCACCGTCCGAGATGACACGGTCGATGTGCTTCTCGACGGAGGGCCAGTCGACCTCGCCGTCGGCCGTCATCGGGGTGATGAGGGCGACGAGCACCTGTCCGAAGGGATTGCCCGTGTGCGTCATGTCCTCCAGCGTATCGGTTCGCCACGCCTGCCACGCGGTCCGCGTCGGATGGCGTCTCCGGAGGCGCCGGGCCGGGCGGTGGGGGCGGGCGGTGGGGGGCGGGCGGTTAGGCTCGCGCCATGGCCTGGCACACGCGGGATTCGCGCATCGTCTACGACAACCGCTGGATCTCGGTCCGCGAGGACACGGTGACCGGCCCCGCCGGCGACGGGATCTACGGTGTCGTCACGCTGAAGCACGCGGCGGTGTTCGTGGTGGCCCTCGACGAGCAGGACCGGGTGTGCCTGGTGACGATCGACCGGTACACCACCGGACGCTCGGTGGAGGTGCCCGCGGGCGGCACGGACGGCGAGGATCCGCTCGTCGCCGCACGCCGGGAGCTGCGCGAGGAGACCGGACTCGAGGCCGACGAGTGGACCCCGATCGGCGTCATGAACGCGCTCAACGGGGTCACGGTGGCGCCGGAGCACGTCTTCCTCGCCCGCGGCCTGCGCACGGCTTCGGACAGTGCCAGGACGCAGGCTGAGGAGGGCATCGACGAGATGACGTGGGTGCCGTTCACCGAGGCGCTGGCGATGATCGCCGACGGCCGCATCACGGACGGCGAGAGCGTCGCCGCGCTCGCCTACGCCGGCATCCGGCTCGGCCGCTTCGCCTGAGGTCCCACGAGGACGTGGCGCCCTCGGTCGCCGGCGCCGGGACCTACATGCGGCCGCGACGGGCGATCCGCGTGGACACCGAGCGCGGGACCAGCCGCGAGCCGGCGATCATGGCCTTG
>JAFDWP010000162.1 GCA_018268435.1 Actinomycetota bacterium | reverse complement strand
TCGAGGATGAGCACCTCGGGGTCGTGCACGAGGGCCGCGGCGATCTGCGCCCGCTGCTGGTTGCCCAGGGAGAGCGACTCGATCGTGTCGTGCAGCCGCTCGCCGAGGCCGAGCTCGGTCAGCAGCGCCTCGCCGCGGGCCGTCGCCTCGGCCTTGCCGAAGCCGTGCAGCCGGGCCAGGTATGCGACCTGCTCGAGCACCTTCATCTTCGGGTAGAGGCCGCGCTCCTCCGGCATGTAGCCGAAGTGGCGGCGGTCGGCGGCGGCGACGTCGTGCCCGCCCAGACGCACGGTGCCGCCGTCGGCCCCGAGCACGCCGAGCACGATCCGCATCGTGGTGGTCTTGCCTGCGCCGTTGCCGCCGACGAAGCCGGTGAGCCGGCCGGGCTCGACGCGGAACGAGACGTCGTCGAGCACCCGACGGGTGCCGTAGCTCTTGGTGAGGCCCTGCAGTTCGAGCAGGCCCGTGGTGGCGGCGGTCCCGCTGCGGGGAAGCACTGTGGTCACTTCGTCTCACTCCGTTCGCTCGGTGCGGTTCGCTCGGTACGAGGCATGCCTTCACGCTATTGAGCGCGGGACGGCGGGGCATCCCCCGTGCGGGGGATCCTGCGGGTGGCCTTCGGGTCCGGCGGGCGGGGGAGGTCGGCGCGTTTCGGTGGTTTGTGCGGGCGGTCTGCGGGAAAACGGAGGAGCTCGCGGGGCGGAGCGGCGTGTCGCGGGTGCCGCGGCGGTCGACACGCCGTGTGCTCCTCCGTTTTCCGTCGGAGCGCGGGTGCGCCCGCCGCAGCTGTGCGTGGCCTGTGCGCGCCCGGAGGGCCCGGCGGACCGCTCAGCGCCGCCCGAGGTGCAGGACGCCGCGCACGAGCAGGCCGGCGAGCAGCGCCCAGAACGCGGCGCTGACGCCCCCGAACGCCATCCCGCTCGCGGCGACCAGGAAGGTCACCACCGCGGGGATGCGCTCGCCCGGGTCGTCGATCGCCTGCTGTACCGCCGATCCGAACGCGCCGAAGAGCGCGAGGCCCGCGACGGCCGGGATCACGGCCGTCGGCGCCAGCACCACGAGCGCCGCGAACACCGCGGAGAAGGCGCCCAGCACGAGATACGACACCCCGGTCGAGACGCCGGCGATCCAACGGCGCTGCGGATCCGGCTCCGCGTCGGGCGCGGCGGCGAGGGCGGCACTGATCGCGGCGAGGTTGATGGCGTGCCCTCCGGCGGGGGCGCCCAGGGCGCTGCCGATGCCGGTCACGAGCATCGCGGGCCGCCACGGCACCTCGTAGCCGAAGCTGCGCATCACGGCCACGCCGGGTACGTTCTGCGACGCCATCGTCACGATGAACAGCGGCAGTGCGACGCCGACGAGGGCGCCGAGGGTGAACGTCGGCATCGTCAGCTCCAGGTGCGGGAGCAGGGCGACGGGATCCAGCCCGGTCCCGGATCCGCTCCCGGAGCCGGACGGCCCGCGGGTCACGATCCCCACCACGATCACGACCGTCGCCGTGACGAAGGCCAGCGGAACCGCCCAGCGCGGGGCGAGCCGGGCGAACACCAGCCAGGTCAGCACGACGGGGATCACGCCCCAGGGGTTCGCGGCGAGGCCGGTGATCGGGGCGAGGCACAGCGGCAGCAGCACGCCGGCGAGCATGGCCTGCGCGATCGACGGCGGGATCGCGGCGATGAGGGATCCGATCTGCGGCACGAGAGCGGTGAGCAGGATCAGCCCCGCGACGATGAGGAACGCGCCGACCGCGGCCGGCCAGCCGCCCTCGATGCCCGCGCCCGTGGCGCCGCCGGTCGCCGCGAGCAGCGCCGCCCCGGGTGTGGACCATGCCGACGTGATCGGCATCCGGTAGCGCCAGGCCAGCACGATGCAGGCGAGCCCCATGGTGAGGCTGAGCGCGAGCAGCCCGCTCGCCGCCTGCGGGTGGCTCGCGCCCACCGCGGTGAGGCCGGTGAGGACGACCGCGAACGAGCTCGTGAACCCCACGAGCGCCGTGACGACCCCGGCCATGATCGGGCGGGACAGCGGCGTGCGGGGCGGGCTCGCGGTTTCGGACATGGGGAGAGGCTAGCGGGCGCCGTGCCCGGGGATCAGCGGCGGCTCACGCCAGGCCGAGCCGGTGCGCGAGCACGACGGCCTGCACGCGGTCGCGCGCGCCCAGCTTCTGCAGGATCCGCGACACGTGCGTCTTCACGGTGGCCTCGCCGATGTACAGCTCCGCGGCGATCTCGGCGTTGCTCCAGGCCTCCGCGACCAGGCGCAGCACGTCGCTCTCGCGCTCGGTGAGCGGCTCGGGCAGGTCCGCGCTCGGCAGGGCGGTGGGTCCGGTCCCTTCGAGTGCCTCAGGGACCGGCGTGACGGACTCACGGACCGGCGTGACGGACTCTGGGACCGCAGCGACCGCGAAGCGCTGCAGCACCCTGCGCGTCACCTCCGGGGCGAGCATGCCGTCGCCGGCGGCCAGGGCGCGCACCGCGGCCACGAGCTCCTCGGGGCCGGCGTTCTTCAGCAGGAATCCGCTCGCGCCCGCGTCGAGCACATCGAACAGGTAGTCGTCGCGGTCGAACGTCGTCACGATCGCGATGGCGGCGCAGATCCGCTCATCGGCACGGATCCGGCGGGTCGCCTCGATGCCGTCCATGTCGGGCATCTGCACGTCCATCGTGATGACGTCGGGCAGCAGGGATCCGGCGAGGGTCACGGCCTCGGATCCGGTCGCGGCCTCGCCGACGACGGTGATGTCGGGCTGCAGGTCGAGGATGGTGCGGAATCCGGCGCGGAGCATCGCGTGGTCGTCGACGATCATCACGCGGGTCGGGGCGTTCATGCGGTCCCTCCGCGGGTGGCGGCGGAGGCCCCCGCGCCCACGGCGGTCGGGGCGGCGGCGCCGGCCTCCCGGAACACCTCGTCGAGAGGTTCGAGCGGATCGTCCGCCGCGGTCAGCGGCAGCGTCGCCCGCACGCGGAAACCGCCGGCGGGACGGGGGACGAGCTCGATCGTGCCGCCGGATGCGGCCGCCCGCTCGCGCATGCCGAGCTGGCCGAGACCCGGGCGCAGCGCGGTGACGACCCGGCCGGTGTTGACGACCTCGAGCTCGACGGATCCCGGCTGGTACCGGATCCGCACGTCCGCCTCGGCATCGGGGCCCGCGTGGCGGCGGGCGTTCGTGAGCGACTCCTGGGCGATGCGGTAAAGGTTCACCGCGGTCAGGCGCGGCACCGGCACGGGGTCGCCGACGATCTGCACGCGGGTGGGCAGGCCGGCGGCCGTGGAGGCGACCGCGAGATCACGGATGTCGTCGACGTCGACGGTGGATGCGACCTCTTCGCTGTCGCCCGGAGCGCGCAGGGTGTCCAGCAGCTGGTGGAAGTCGCGGATCGCATCGCGGGCGGCGGTCTCGATCCCGGCGACGATCTCGGTCGCCGCAGCCGGATCCCGGGGGATCGTCAGCCGCGCCGCGCCCGCCTGCACCCCCATGACCGAGACGTGGTGCGCGACGACGTCGTGAAGTTCGCGGGCGATCCGCACCCGATCCAGCGCCACCGCCTGGGCGGCGCTGAGCGCGCGCTCGCGCTCGAGCTCCGCCGTGCGCTGCTCGAGAGCGGCACGCTCGCGGGCGGCGGTCCAGCTGCGCTCGCCGAAGTAGTAGGCGCCGCCGAAGTACAGCACGTTCAGCAGCACCTGCAGCATGAGGAACGCGACCAGCGGCGAGAGCATCCCGGCAGTCACGTCGGCCTTGTCCGCCTGATCGATCGCCTCCCGGTACATCGAGATCACGAGCCACACGGCCATGGCGGCGATGATGCCCGCCCGCACCAGGAACGCGCCGCGGCGGGCGCTCATCCAGGCGCCCACCGTGTAGAGCGCGATGAACATGGCGATGTTGCCCACGTAGATCTCGGGCACGTGCAGGGTGGTCGCGACGATGAAGGCGATCGCGACGACCACGGCGACCAGGGCGGGCCGGCGCCGGCGCATCGAGAGTGCGGCGGACAGCACGAGCACGTACGGGAGGGCGGTCCACAGCTCGGCCTGCTCGGTGCCGTACACCTTCGCGATCGACGACAGGCCGGCGCTGAGGACGCCGCCCACGAGCACGACGACGGCAAGGATCACGTCCTGCCTGAGCTCGCGCGGCGTCGGGGTGCGGGTGAACGGCATGCCCCCACCGTAGGGTGCGAGCACGTGTCCGGGCATCCCCCGTGCGACGGATCCGGATCCCGACCGATCCTCAGGAAGCTTGCTCTTGACAAGCACGCTTGTTTTTTACAAGCTTGTCTCAGCGGACCCGACGGCGGGCCCACCGACAGAGGAGTCCTCATGGCCAACGTCTTCATCAGCCTGCCCGTCACCGACCTGGCGCGCACCACCGCGTTCTACACGGCGCTCGGCTGCACGATCAATCCGGAGATGTCCGACGACAACGGCGTCTGCGTCGTCTGGGACGACAACATCTACTTCATGATGATCACGCGCGAGTTCTTCGCGACCTTCACCGAGAAGCCGATCGTGGATCCGAGGGTCTCGCTGCAGACCTCGGCGTCCTTCGCCCTCGGCTCGCGCGAGGAGGTCGACGCGGCGATCGCGAAGGGGCTCGCCGCGGGCGGCACCGAGCCGCAGCCCGCGCAGGACTACGGCTTCATGTACTCGCGCGATCTCGACGACCCGGACGGCAACTCGCTCGGCTTCCTGTACATGGTGCCGGGCGGTGCCGAGCAGGATGCGGCTGCGCCGGCGACGACCGCGTGACGCCGGGAGGGCGCTGACATGGCCGCGCGCAGCTACGGCCAGTACGACGGCGTGACGACGGCGGTCGAACTGATCGGGGAGCGCTGGGCGCTGCTCATCGTGCGCGACCTGCTCGTCGGCCCGCGGCGCTACACCGATCTGAAGCAGGGCCTGCCGCGCATCCCGACGAACATCCTGTCCACCCGGCTCAAGGAGCTGCAGGAGGGCGGCGTCGTGCGCCGTGCACCCCTGCACGGCAGCGGTCTCGTGTACGAGCTCACGCCGTACGGCCGCGCGCTGGAGCCGATCGTGCTCGCGCTCGGCCGCTGGGGGTTCCGGGCCCTGGGCGAGCCCGGCGAGGGCGACGTCGTCACGCCCGATGCGCTCACGATGGAGCTGCGCACCGCGTTCCGGCCCCAGCGGGCGGCGGATCTGGACGTCGAGCTGCGGGTCGGCGACGTCGCGCTGCGGGTGATCGTGCGCGCGGGCGTGCTCACCGTCGCCCGGCTCGCCCCGCCGGCGCCGCCGGTGGGAGGCTCGCTTCCTGGAGGCGAGGCCTCGGCGGTGGTCGTGGCCGGCCCGGGCCTGCGTCACCTCCTCGGCGGGGTGGTCACGCCGGCCGAGGCGCTGGCGCGGGGCCTTGTCGCGATCGCGCGCGGCGACGACCGGATCCTGGACGCGTTCGCGGAGACCTTCCGCATCGACCCGCTGCCGGCGTAGCGTCGGCGGAGCCGCGAGTTCCACCGCCGGTCCCTGAGCCTGTCGAAGGGGCAGGCAAACGAGAAGAGGACATCATGACCGGACGCATCATCATCGACCTGTTCACCACGCTCGACGGCGTCGCGCAGGCGCCGGGAGGGCCCGAGGAGGATCCGTCCGACGGCTTCCCGTTCGGCGGCTGGCAGGCTCCGCTGCCGAGCGAGGCGGTCATGGCGAGCGTGATGTCGGGCATGCAGACGCTGGACGCGCTGCTGCTGGGCCGGCGGACGTACGACATCTTCGCCGGGTTCTGGCCGCAGCACACGACGGGGCCGGACGGGGCGATCGGGCAGCTGTTCGGCCGCGTGCCGAAGTACGTCGCCTCGCGCGACGCCGGGATCCGGCTGGACTGGCAGGGCAGCACGAGGGTCGGCGCGGATCTGCCGGCCGAGCTCGCGGCGCTCCGCGAGAAGCACGAGGACGTGCACGTGATCGGCAGCGTCGACTTCGTGCAGACCCTGCTGGACGCCCAGCTCTACGACGAGCTGCAGCTGTGGGTGTACCCGATCGTGCTCGGCCGAGGGAAGAGGGTGTTCCCCGACGGGGCGACCCCGCACAACCTGCGCCTCGTGCACGCCGAGACCGGCGACGGCGGCACGCTCCTGCTGCGCTACGCGCCGGCGCCCGGCGAGGTGCAGACCGGCACAATGTGACGCCGGCCGGGCCGGGTTCCGGTATCGGCGGCTGTCCGTCAGTGCGCGCCCGCGAGCACCCGCTCCAGCACGACGGCCACGCCGTCGTCGGCGTTCGATGCGGTGACCTGGTCGGCCGCGTCCAGGGCTTCGGGCTCGGCGTTCGCCATGGCGACGCCGCAGCCGGCCCAGCGCAGCATCTCGACGTCGTTCAGGGCGTCGCCGAACGCGAGCACCTCGGTGCGGGCGATGCCGAGCTCGGCGCACAGCTGGGCGAGCCC
>JAFDWP010000161.1 GCA_018268435.1 Actinomycetota bacterium | reverse complement strand
TCTCGGCCGCCCGTCCAGCGGCAGCAGCCAGGCCCACAGCGCCGAGAGCACGATGCCGAGCAGCGCGAACAGGACGGCATCGCCGAGCACGCCGAGCACGAGCAGCAGCACCGCGGCACCCGCGGACCCGATCCAGAACGCACGGCCGCGCAGGAATCCGCGCAGCACGTCGACGAGGCCGACCGAGAGCAGCAGGAACGCGGCGAGGATCATGCGGAGGCCCCCACGATGGTCGGGAGGGGCACGCGGGCGCGATCGTTCGTGTGCATGGCGCCATCCTGCCCCGGGGCTCCGACAATCCGGCGCTCCGCGGCGGCTCGGCGCGTGCTCCGGGTGGCACGCACGCGGCAGGACCGGGGCGGAAGCGAGCCCCGGTCCTGGATCCGGCATCAGGCGGAGAAGTCCTCCGGCACCTCGAGCGGGCGCCGCGAGAAGTACGCGTCCTTCGCCTTGCGGTAGAAGAGGGCGAGCGGCACGACGCCGATCACGATGAGGCCGAGGCCCAGGATGTTCACGACCGGCTCGTTGTTGGGGATCGAGGTGAAGAAGATGTACATCATGAACAGCGCCCCGACGAGCGGCCAGATCCCGATCAGGATCGCGTTCTTCACCGATGTGAAGATCACCTTGCGGAACCCGATCACCACGGCGAGACCGGCGAGCGAGTAGTAGAACGCGATCTGCAGGCCGATCGACGAGACCGCCCACCCGAGGATCTGGCCCACGCTGTCGCCGAACACGTTCGCGAGGACGAACAGCAACAGCGAGACGGCCACGACGACGAGGGTGGCGAAGACCGGGGTCTTCCAGCGACGGTTGATCTTGCCGAACGCGAACGGGATGGTGCGGTCGCGGCCCATGGCGAACAGCGTGCGGCTGACCTGCACGAGCGTCGTCTCCAGGGTCGCGATCGTGGAGAGCGCCACCGCGATGATGAGGATCTTGCCGCCGATGCCCGGCAGGATCGCATCGCCCAGCACGCTGAGCACGTTGCCGCTGTTGGCCTCGATGGTCTTGCTGGGCAGCATCACCAGCGACGTCGTCGTGTAGACCTCGAACAGGATGAACACGATGACGATGCCGAGGATGCCCGCCAGGCCCGTGGTCTTGTGCGCGTTCTTGGTCTCCTCGCCGAGGTTCGCGGTCACGTCCCAGCCCCAGTAGTAGAACGCCGCGATCAGGGCGGCCGAGACGAAGACCCCGGCGCCGGTGAGGTGGCCGAAGCCGAACCAGTCCCAGGAGAACGCCGCCCCGTGGTGGTAGGTGGTGATCGCGCGCGGGATCGCGATGATCGCGAACACCACGAGGATCCCGACCTCGATCACGGACATGACCCACTGCGCCCGTTCGGTCGTGTGCACGCCGAAGACCACCGCCGCCGCCATCACGAGGAACCAGACCGAGCCGACCAGGGTCACCAGCAGGGTGTTGTTGGCCTGTTCGGGCGCGAACAGGGCGACGGTCATCTGACCGGCCGGCAGGGCACCGGCGACCATGAACACCGTCGCCGAGATCACCAGCGCCCATCCGGCGAAGAAGCCGAGGATCGGGTGCAGGCCGCGCGCCACCCACGAGAACGACGCACCCGCGTGGCTGTCGACACGGGCGAGGTGGCTGAAGGCGAACGCGATGCCGAGCATCGGGATGCCGCACCACAGCAGCGCCGCGGGGGCGCCGACGCCGGCGGCGCCGATGAGGAGGGCGGTGCTGGCCGCGATCGAGTAGGCGGGCGCGCTGCCTGCCACGGCCATGAGCGTCGAACCGGCCTTGGACACGCCGCCCGCCTGCAGCGCGTGCTCCTGATAGTCGATAGCACGTTGCAGAGACGTATCCGTCTCGAGCGGATTCTGAGTCACTCTGTTCCCCTGTCTCTTCGTCGCGTTTGGGGGATGACAGACGGACGCTAGCACCGTGATCACCGCACGGCCAGAGCCATCGCGCAACGATTCCCAAGGTGTTTGCTGAGCCTTGGCTATGGAATGCGCGAGCCTCGTTCCGCGGGGCCGAGCCGTCGCGGTCGGGCCCGGCGGAGGCATAGGCTGGTTCCATCTCGCGCAAACCTCATTGCGCAGTGTGCAACCGATCTCAGGAGCTCTCGTGCTGAACCTTCTGCCCCAGCCGTCCCGCGTCGAGACGGGATCCGGAGCGTTTCCGCTCACGGACGGCACTCGGATCCGCGCCGAGGCGCCGCTGGACGCCGCGGCGGAACGTCTGCAGGACGCGCTGAGGGCGGGGCTCGGACTGACGCTCGCTCCCGAGACGGACTCGGCCGAGCAGGGGGCATCCGCCGTCGAGTTCACCGTCGACACGCGGCTCGCCGACGAGGCGTACGTCCTCACGGTCGACGAGGACGGGATCCGCGTCGCCGCGGCCGGGGTCGCCGGTGCGCACCACGCCGTGCAGACGCTCCTGCAGCTGCTGCCCGCGCGGGTGCACCGCCGTGCGACGACCGGCGATGCGGCCCCCGTCGCGGTGCCCGCGGTCCGCGTCGAGGATGCACCGCAGTACCGCTGGCGCGGTCTGATGCTCGACGTGTCGCGGCACTTCGCGCCGACGGCGGAGGTGCTGCGGGTGATCGACCAGCTCGCGATGCACCGCCTCAATGTGCTGCACCTGCACCTCACCGACGACCAGGGCTGGCGTGCCGAGATCCGCCGCTACCCGCGCCTGACCGAGATCGGCGCCCAGCGCCCGTCCTCCCAGCTCGGCGCCGGCCCCGGCGCCACCCAGGACGGCCGCCCGCACGGGGGCTTCTACACGCAGGACGACCTGCGGGAGATCGTCGGCTACGCCGCCGCGCGCGGCATCACCGTGGTGCCCGAGATCGAGCTGCCGGGGCATGTGCAGGCCGCGATCGCCGCCTATCCGGAGCTGGGTCTCGTCGCGGAGCCGCTCGAGCCCTGGACGAACTGGGGCATCAACCCGCACGCGCTGAACGTGGAGGAGTCGACGATCGCGTTCTTCTGCAACGTGCTCGACGAAGTCATCGACATCTTCCCGTCCGCGGTCATCGGCATCGGCGGCGACGAGTGCCGCAAGGACGAGTGGCGCGCGGACGCGCGCACCCAGGAGCTGATGCGCGAGCGCGGGCTCGCCGATGAGGACGAGCTGCAGAGCTGGTTCATCGCGCGCATCGACGAGCACGTGCGCTCCCGCGGACGACGCCTGTACGGCTGGGACGAGATCCTCGAGGGCGGTCGGGTCGTCGGCGCGACCGTGGCTTCCTGGCGCGGCACCGCCGGCGCGGTGATCGCCGCCCGCCGGGGATCCGACGTCGTGATGTGCCCCGAGGACACGGTGTACCTCGACTACCGGCAGTCCGACTCCCCCGACGAACCCATCCCGACGGGGCTGCTCACCACCGTCGCGCATGTGCGCGCGTTCGACCCGATCCCGGCGGAGCTCGAGCCCGAGCACCACGCCCGGATCCTGGGCGGCCAGGGGAACCTGTGGACCGAGCACGTCGACTCGGGTCGTCGGCGCGACTACCAGCTGTTCCCGCGGCTGTGCGCACTCGCCGAGGCGCTGTGGAGCGGACAGGATCCGGACGCCGTCGCGTCGTTCCCGGACCGGCTGGAGGGGCACCTCGCACGGCTCGACGCGGCCGGCGTCGAGTACCGCCCCGCCTCCGGTCCACTGCCGTGGCAGCAGGTGCCCGGCGTCCCCGGCAAGTCCTACGACCGCGCCGAGCGCGCGGCGCAGATCGCGCGGCTCACCGCGAACCTGACGTAGCACGCCGGGCACCCCGGGCGGGAGCGCCTCAGCCGCGGGCGGCGGAGAGGAAGGTGCGCGCCTTCGCGGTGACCGCGTCCCAGTCCCCCGCGGCGACATCGGCCGCGGAGACGACGCTGGATCCGGCGGTCACGGCGATCGCGCCCGCCCGCAGGTAGTCGGCGGCGTTGCCCTCGTGCAGCCCGCCCGAGGCGACCAGCGGCAGCCACGGGAACGGCCCGGTGAGGTGGCGGAAGTAGGCGGCGCCGACCGTCTCCGCGGGGAAGATCTTCACCGCGGCCGCGCCGAGCCGTGCGGCCGTCAGCGCCTCGGTCGGCGTGAACGCCCCCATGATCACCGGCACGCCGTGCGGCGCCGCAGCCTCGGCGACCTCCGGGACCACGGCGGGGGTCACCAGGAACGCGGCCCCGGCGGCGATCGCGTCGCGCGCCTCCGCCGCCGTCGTGACCGTGCCGGCGCCCACACGGACGCCCGGTGCGTCGGCGCTCGCGGCGATCACCTCCGTGACCCCGGGGGTCGTGAAGGCGAACTCGACCACATGGATCCCGCCCGCGGCGAGCGCCGCCAGCAGGCTCAGCGGCTCGGGGATGCTCGCCAGGCGCGGCAGCGCCAGAGCGGCGTCCTCGCGCAGCAGCCCCATCACGTCGTCGGTCGTCGTCCCGGCCGTCCTGTCCGCGGTCATCGCGTCCCTTCCTTCGTCGCGCGCAGGCTCCTGCCCGAGCGGCTGTCCGTGCGGTTCCCGTCGCGGACCGCGAGCTCACCGCCGACCCACACCCCGGCCATGCCGGAGGCG
This sequence comes from Actinomycetota bacterium, assembly GCA_018268435.1. Lineage (GTDB taxonomy): Bacteria > Actinomycetota > Actinomycetes > Actinomycetales > Microbacteriaceae > Microbacterium. Next base: position 15,830 of record JAFDWP010000161.1, on the reverse strand, counting down.
AGCTGCCGAGGCTGCTCGAACGTGGCGTGATCCTGGATCCGCTCCGCGTCGAACAGCACGAGATCCGCCACGTACCCCTCGCGCACGAGGCCACGGTCGGGCAGCCGCAGCCGGCGGGCGGGCGTCGCACTCAGGTGCCGGATCGCCTCCTCGAGCGTCAGTACCCCGAGCTCGCGCACGTAGTGGGCGAGGTAGCGCGGGAAGGTGCCCCAGGAGCGCGGATGCGGACGGTCGCCGATGAGGATCCCGTCGCTGCCGCCGGTGTGGCTCGGGTGCCGCATGATCGCCTGCACGTTGTCCTCGTGCCCGATGTGCATGAGCACCCCGGTGGCGAACTCGTCGGCGAGCAGGATCCGGATCACCGTGTCGACCGGCGCCTCGTCGCTGTCCGCGGCGATCTGCGCGATGGTCCGGCCCACCAGCGCCGACAGCGCGGGGTTGCCGACCCCGGAGATCTGGATCCGGGACCAGTCGGCGCGCTCCCCGTGGAAGCCGTCGCAGCCCTCCACGTCCAGCGCCTGCACGAGCGCGTCCCGGTCGTCGCCGGCCGCGAGCCGGTCGCGCAGCGCGTCGAGCCCGCCGGCCGCGATCCAGCTCGGCAGCAGGGCCACCAGCGTGGTCGCGCCGGGCAGGTACGGATAGCTGTCCATCGTGATGTCGACGCCGTCGGCGAGCGCGGCGTCGATCAGCTCCAGGAACCGCGGGGCGGCGCCCGCGTTCGAGGTGAAGTTCAGGGTGGCGTGCGCGAGGTGCAGCGCGCACCCGGTCTCGCGGGCGATGCCGATCACCTCGGCGTAGGCCTCGAGGGCGCCGGCGCCGTAGGAGCGCGTGTGCGGGGCGTAGAACCCGCCGGCCTCGGCCACGACCTCGCACAGCGCCGCGAGCTCGGCCGTGTCGGCGTACATGCCCGGCACGTAGGTGAGGCCGCTGGAGAGTCCGAAGGCCCCGGCCGAGAGGGAGTCGGCGAGGATCGCGCGCATGTCGGCGATCTCGGATCCGGTGGCCGCGCGACTGCCGGATCCGACCGTGAGCATGCGCAGGTTGCCCTGCGGCACCAGCACCGCGGTGTTGGTCGCGGTGCCCTGGTCCAGCCGCTCCAGGTACTCCCCCATGCTGCGCCAGTCGATCGGGAGCTCGGGGTGCCCGTTCCAGCCGGCGATCTGGCGGCGCACGCCGTCGGCGATCGCGTCGTCGAGCGGCGCGTAGCCGATGCCGTCCTGGCCGATCACCTCGGTGGTCACGCCCTGTCCGACCTTGGCGATGTGCGCCGGGTCGGCGAGCACGGCCAGGTCCGAGTGCGCGTGCATGTCGATGAAGCCGGGGGCGAGCACCAGGCCCTCGGCGTCCCAGGACTCCGTCCCGTCCGTCGCGTCCAGGGCGCCGGCGGCGGCGATCGTGTGGATCCGGTCGCCGCGCAGCAGCACGTCGGCCGTGCGGCGGGCGGATCCGGTGCCGTCGACGACGGTCGCGTTCCGCAGCAGGGTGTCCGCCATGATCAGAAGATCGTCTCCACGGCGTCGACCACGGCCGGATCCGCGGCATCGACGTCGGCGACGACCGGGATCAGACGCCACTTGTCCAGCGCCGTGCAGGGATGCGACAGCCCGAACCGCACGACGTCGCCGACACGCAGCCGCTCGGCCGCCCCCGAGGCCACGGCGTCCTCGCTCAGGCGCAGGAACATGTGCTGGTCGTTGAGGGCGGAGACGTGGCTGCCGCTCAGCACCGCGTCGTCGTCCGCTCGCCCGGCGATGCGCTGCGCGACCGGAAGCCCCTCGTCGAACGAGGCGTCGCGGCGACCGCAGTCGAGCAGCGCGAGGCCCGGTTCCGGCCGCGAGAGCACCCGCGCCCACACGTGCATCGCGGAGCGGAACGGCACGTCGCCGATCGTGCGACCCATCGGGCTGATTCCGGCGTAGAAGCCGTCGTCGTGGATGTGGAACGCGCCGGAGCGCACCACCACCTCGGCGTCGGGGCACAGCGGCGGGAGCACCGCGCCCACCCGGTCGAAGTAGGCGCTGCCGCCGGCGGTCACGACGGGGCGGGATCCGGAGCCGCCGTCGTCGTAGAGCCCCGCGTCGGCGAGCTCGCGGTGCAGGGCGGCGAGATCGGTGAGGTAGGCGTCGACCCGGGCGATCGAGGCGGCGTCGGCATCGTGCGCGAGCGCGCCCTCATAGCCGCCGACGCCGGCGAGCACGAGCACCCGTGAGGCGACCACGGCCTCGGCGACCGCACGCGCCGCGGCGCGGTCCCGGGCGCCGGTGCGTCCGCCGGCGCCGCCGAGCTCGACGAGCACCGGCAGCGGGCGCGCGACCTCGATGCCCTCCAGGCCCGCCTCCATCGCACGCACGACGTCCACGCCGTCGGCCCAACTCAGGATCTCGGCGTCGGGGTGCGCGGCGAGCTCGCCGGCGATCCAGCGCAGCCCGATCGGATCCACGACCTCGTTCGCGATGAGGATGCGGGGCACGCCGTTCGCGCGCGCGACCTGCGCCTGCCACGCGGTGGCGAGGGTGAGCCCCCAGGAGCCGGCTCCGCGCGGACGGTCGTCGAGCAGCTGACGCCACAGCGCCGGTGCCATCGTGGTCTTGCCGTGCGGTGCCAGCCGCACCCCGGCGTCCTGCGCCCAGTCGGCCATGAGCGCGACGTTGTGCGCCATCGCGGCGGCGTCGAGCGTGAGCAGCGGCGTCGCGAAGGCCGAGCGGGTCGGCGCGGTCTCCAGGAACCCGGCGAGCGTGCCGCCGTGCGCGGAAGGCGGAAAGGACTTGTCCCGGGCGGACAGCGGGCGGGCGGTGCTCTGTGTGATCTCCACCCCTCCATCATGACCCGAGTGTTGCACCAAGCGCAATCTGCGTTGCACGGATCTGCACCACTGGATAGTCTCGATCCCATGCCTTCTTCCGCACCCGCTTCCCCCTCCGCCGTCACCTTCGGCGAAGCCCTGGTCGTGCTGGTGCAGGACGACCCTGGGCCGCTCGAGCGCGCGACGGGCTTCACCCGTTCGCTCGGGGGCGCGGAGACCAACGTGGCGATCGGCCTCACCAGCCTGGGCGTGCCGACCTCGGCCATCACCCGCGTCGGCGACGACGGCTTCGGCCGCTTCATCCGCGCCGAGCTGCAGCGCCTCGGCGTCGACACGGGCGCGATCGGCGTGGATCCTCTGCACAGCACCGGCGTGTACTTCAAGGAGGTCGGCGGCGACTCCGCCCGACCGACCGACCTCGGCTCCGGCCGCAGCCGCATGCACTACTACCGCACCGGATCCGCCGGGGCGCATCTGAGCGCGGACCTGCTGAGCGAACCCGCGATCACGGCCGTGCTCGACGACGCCGCCCTCGTGCACACGACCGGCATCACCCCTGCCCTGTCCGACTCCGCGGCCGAGGCGCAGCGCGCCCTCGTCACGGCACGGCGCGGGCGCGCGCTGATCTCGTTCGACCTGAACTGGCGTGCGCGCCTGTGGACCGGGCGCGAGGCCGAGGGTCGCCGACAGGTCGCCGACTTCGTGCGCACCAGCGACATCGCGCTGGCCGGCCTGGACGAGGCGCAGGAGGTGTTCGGCTTCTCCACGGCGGATGAGCTGCGCCGAGCCTTCCCGGAGCCGCGGATGCTCGTCGTGAAGAACGACGGGGGCGCGGTGGTGGCGTTCGACGGCGACGCGCGGATCGAGGTGCCGGTGCGCTCCCGCGTCGAGGTGGTCGAGGCGATCGGCGCCGGCGACGCCTTCGCCTCCGGCCTGCTCGCCGGCATCCTGCACGCCCTGCCCCTCGCCGACGCCGTCGCACAGGGCCACCGCACGGCGGCCCGCGCACTGACCTCGGTCACGGACCACATCGCACCGGCCCCCGCGGAGGAGTTCCGATGAACCAGACGGTGACCCGCGCGCTCGATCTGCTCGTCGCGCTGCAGGACGGCGCCCGCACCCTCGACGAATGCGCCGAGCGGCTCGGTGTGCACAAGTCGACCGTGCTGCGGCTGCTGCAGACCCTGGAGGCGCAGCGCTTCGTGACGCACGACGCGCAGCACCGCTACCGCCTCGGCAGCCGACTGTTCGAGCTCGCCGGATCCGCCCTCGCCCAGCGCGACGTGCGCGAGGTCGCGCGTCCGTATCTGGAGCGGCTGAACGAGCGCACGGGGCAGACCGTGCACCTGGCCGCGTACGAGTCGGGCGAGGTCGTCTACATCGACAAGCTCGAGGCGCGCACCGGCATCCGGATGTACTCCAGGGTGGGGCTGCGCGCGCCGCTGCACAGCACCGCGGTCGCGAAGGTGCTGCTCGCCGACCTCCCCGAGGCCGCCCGCCGCGAGATCGCCGAGGGCATCGACTACGTCCGGTTCACCGACCGCACCCTGATGACCCCGCCCGACTTCCTCGCCGAGCTGGATCGCGTGCGTGCCGACGGCTTCGCCCGCGACAGCGGCGAGCACGAGAGCTTCATCAACTGCATCGCCGCCCCCCTCCGCGACGGCACCGGCGCCGTCGTGGCCGCCGCATCCGTGTCCGTGCCGACCATGTCGCTGCCCGCGCATGAGGTGCTGGCCCTTCTGCCGCAGCTCGTCGAGGCGACGCAGGCGGCATCCGCAGACCTGGGCTGGGCGCCGCGCCCGGCCGCCGACCGAGAGGATCGACCATGACCGACAAGACCCGCGTTCTCACCACCGCCGCCCCCGCGCCCGCACACGTGTTCTCGCAGGGAGTGCGCAAGGGCCCCCTCGTCCAGGTATCCGGGCAGGGTCCGGTGGATCCCGCCACCAGCGAGTACCTGTTCGCCGGCGATGTCGCGGCGCAGACGGTGCGCACGCTCGAGAACGTGCGCGCGATCGTCGAGGCCTCCGGCGCGACCTTCGACGACGTCATCATGCTGCGCGTGTACCTCACCAAGCGCGAGGACTTCGCCATCATGAACGAGGCCTACGGCGAGTTCGTCACGAAGCACACCCCGAGCGGCGTGCTCCCCTCCCGCACCACGGTGTTCACGGGTCTGCCCCGCGAGGAGATGCTCGTCGAGATCGACGCGCTCGCGGTGGTCTGAGCCGGCACGACCCGGTTGCGCGGCGCGTCCCTTCGGGGGCGCGCCGTTCGTCGTCACAGCTCGATCTGCGACCCCATCACGATCACGCGGCTGCGCGGCAGGCCGAAGTGGTCGCTCGCGTCGGTGGTGATGTGCGAGGCGGCGAGGAAGAGCCGCTTGCGCCACTGCGCCATGCCGCCGCGACGGCCCTCGCGCAGCTCGATCTTCGAGAGGAAGTACGTGGCGTTGTCGAGATCGATGAAGCCCTGCGTCTTCTCCGGCGGGATGGTGCGCAGCGCCCGGGGCAGATCCGGCTTCTCCGCATAGCCGAACCGCGCGGAGATGAACAGGATCCCGTCGGTCGGATCCCCGAGGTCGTCGACCGTGCAGCGCTTCGCCTGCGGGACCCGCGGCACGTTCTGCACATCCACGGAGAGGATGATCACGCGCGAGTGCCGCACGTGGTTGTGCTCGACGTTCGCGCGCAGCGCGAGCGGGGTGGTCGTGCCGCCGGGGTTCAGGAAGATCGCGGTGCCCGGCACGCGGTCCACGAGCTTCGGATGGGTGCGCAGGTTGCTGACGAAGTCCGCCAGCGCACCCTCCGCCTCGGTGCGACGGGCGGTGATGAGCTCCCGCCCGCGCTGCCAGGTGGTCATCACGGTGAACGCCAGCAGGCCGATCGCGAGCGGCAGCCAGGCGCCGTGCACGAACTTGGTCATGTTCACCGCGAAGAACAGCAGGTCGACCGTGAGCAGCACCGCGGCCCCGATGCCGAGGAGCCAGCCCGGCGTCTTCCACCGCCGTCGAGCGAGGTAGAAGAAGAGGATCGTGGTGATCGTGATCGTGCCGGTGACCGCCATCCCGTACGCGAAGGCCAGCGAGGCGGAGCTGCGGAACGCGAACACCAGCGTGATGACCGACACCATCAGCAGCCAGTTGATCCACGGCACGTACACCTGCCCGTGCGTCTCGGCCGAGGTGTGCGTCACGCGCAGCCGAGGCAGGTACCCCAGCCCGGCCGCCTGCGCCGCCACCGAGAACGCGCCGGAGATCACCGACTGCGACGCGATCACCGTCGCCGCGGTGGCCAGCACCACCAGCCCGATGCGCCCCCACTCCGGTGCGAGCAGGAAGAACGGCGCCGACAGGTTGCCCTTGTCCTCGAGCAGCAGCGCGCCCTGCCCCATGTAGGTGAGCGCGAGCGCCGGGAACACCAGGAACAGCCACGCGATCGAGATCGGCCGACGCCCGAAGTGCCCCATGTCGGCGTACAGCGCCTCGGCACCGGTGACGGACAGCACCACCGCGGCGAGCGCGAAGAACGCGATGTGGAAGTGCCCGACCATGAAGCCGACGGCGTAGGTGGGCGACAGGGCGAGCAGGATCTCGGGATCCCGTGCGATCCCGCCGACTCCGAGCACACCCACCACGACGAACCAGACCACCATGATCGGGCCGAACAGGCGTCCGACCACCGCGCTGCCGAAGCGCTGGATGAGGAACAGGATCAGCAGGATGGTGGCCGTGATCGGCACCACCCATTCGGCCAGATCCGGGTTGATCGTCTTCAGGCCCTCGACGGCGGAGAGCACCGAGATCGCCGGGGTGATCATGCTGTCACCGAGGAACAGCGCGGCGCCCAGCACGGCGAGGCCGGACAGGAGGGCGATGGTGCGGCTCCGCCCGGTCGGCGCCCACCGGCGCAGCAGCGTGAGCAGGGCCATGATGCCGCCCTCGCCGTCGTTGTCCATCCGCATGGCGAGCAGCACGTAGGTGACGGTGACGATGAGGATGACCGACCACACGATCAGCGACACCACGCCGTACAGGTTCTCGGTGTTCAGCGGGATCGGGTGCGGATCCTTCGGGTCGAACACGGTCTGCAGCGTGTAGATCGGGCTCGTGCCGATGTCGCCGAACACCACCCCGAGCGCACCGATGATCAGTGCGAGGCGGAGCGGACTGCGCCCCGCCGCGGGATGGTTCTGCACCGCGAGCGCCTGGCTGGTCACAGACGAAGCCTAGAGCGCGATTCCCGCGCCACCGGGCGCTCCTCACGGAATCCTCACGGGGTGTCGCAGGCGCATCCTCGCGGGATCCTCACGGCCCCGCCCCTCCCTCCGGGAACGCCGGAGCGCCGGCCCTGACACGAAGGTCAGGACCGGCGCTCCGGGTCATCGCCGCTGGTCCGATCAGCTCATCGGATCGGCGGTCGCGTCGCCCTTCAGCAGGCGGCGACGGCGTGCCGCCACCAGCAGGGCGCCGGCGATCAGCACGAGCAGGCCGCCGACGATGCCGGTGGTCAGCAGCGCGTCGCCGTTCAGACCCGTCGCAGCGAGACCGCCGGATCCCGTGCCGGTGCCGTGGTCACCCGTGCCGGGGTGTCCGCCCGTGCCGGGGTGTCCGCCCGTGCCCGGGTGGTCGCCCCCCGGAGTGGGCGGCGTCGTCGCCTTGGAGACCACGAAGGTGCTCTCCGCCGCGACGCTGCTCACACCGTCGACGGTCTGCAGCGCGGTGACCGTGTGCGATCCCGGGGCGACCGTGCCGCGCAGCGCGACCGCCCAGGTGCCGTCGTCGCCGACGACCGTCGCCTGCGCGCTGTCGGCCGCGGGTGCCGCTGCCTTCGCGGCGTCCGACGCGTCCGCGGCCGCGACCGGCGTGCCGTCGAGCGTGACGGACACCGTGGCACCGGCGACGCCGGTGCCGCGGACCTCGGTCGGCGCCGTGTCGAGCTTCGCGCCGTGCGCCGGCGACGTGATCGCCGGTGCGTCCGGCTGCGTCGGCTCGGCGGACAGCGGCGCACGCACCGTGATGAGCGCCGCGGTGTTCTTCTGCAGCGCCTTCTTCACCGTGACCACGGTCCCGTAGCCCACGCCGGAGTCGGCGGGGTTGCCGGTGCCGAGCAGGGCGATCCCGAGATCCGTGCCGTACAGATCGGTCGCGGGGGTGCCGTCGGGGTTGACGACGCGCGTGGTGTACGGCGCGTTGTCGACCGACGGCACGACCACGGAGGCGTCGCGCAGGCGGTTGTACAGCTTGCCATCGCGCACCTCGAGGCCGGCCACCCAGCCCTTGTCGTCGGTGAACGTGCTCACCGGCTCCTGGGCCGCGATGTCCGTGCAGGCCTCGTTGTCGTCGGCGTCGACGAGGCAGTCCTTGAACGGCAGGGTCGGCGTGAGACCGAACGCGGCGTTCGACGACTGCGCACGGCTGGAGAGGTTCTTCAACAGCGACGGATCGAGAGCGGCCTCCGCACCCGTGCGACGCAGCGGGTCGAAGTGGCTGTCGACCAGCAGCAGGCCGCCCTTGGCGCCGTAGCTCGGCAGGCTCGTCAGGTTCGTGGTGACCTGGTTCGAGTTGCCGTACGTGGTGTCGCGGAACCAGACCAGCGCGCCGGGCGCGTTGTACGGGACCTTCTCCACCTTCCACGCGTCGTCGCTGTACACCGTGGTGTAGCCGTACTTCAGCCCCTCGTCGAAGCCGTCGAAGTTGCGCCACTCGACCAGGTAGTACTGCGCCTTGACCTGGGTTCCGCTGTCGCGCACCCAGCCCGCCCCCGTGGTGTCCGTGAAGGTCCCCGCAGTGGCCGTCCAGCCGTTGTCGCCGGACTCGACGTCGTCGGTCCAGACGTCAGCGCCGCCGGCCGTCAGTGCGAAGTCGTCCGCGAACCAGCCGCGTTCCTCGAACGCCGCGTCGGTCGCCTGACGCAGACGGACCTGGATGTCCTGCCCCGCGTACGCCGACAGGTCGATGTGATCGTGCCGCCAGCCGTCGCTGGATCCAGTGAGGCCGTACTTCTTGCCGCCGAAGTCCTTCATCCGGCCGTTCGGGTCGGCGTAGCCGTCGCCCGTGGACACCAGCGCACCGGACTCGTCATAGACCTTCTGCTCGGTCCAGGTGGATCCGCCGTCGGTGGACACCTCGATGAAGCCGAAGTCCCAGTCCTCCTCGATGACGTAGTTGTTCCACATCGAGAAGGTCGCACCGGCGGGCACGGCGTCGATCGACCGGGTCAGCGTGGCGTCCGCCCAGTCCTGATCGGCGTTCGAGTACCACATCTCGGATCCGCTGTGCGGCTCGGCGAGCACGGTCGTCTTGTCCGGGAGGTTGATCTTGATGCCGTCCTCGGTGCCGTTCGCCGGCCGCGACGACTGCCCGACCTTGACGGTCTTCGTGCCGTCTCCCGGGTTGATCACCAGCGGATCCACCCAGCCGAGCACCCACTTGTCCCAGATGCCCATGTGCGTGGGGAGGGACTGGAAGATGGGGCCGGAGTGCGAGCCGGAGCTCATCAGGTCCCAGAAGTCGATGTCGGAGTCACCCACGTTCGAGGTGTCGTACAGATCCGGGAGCCCCAGGTCGTGGCCGTACTCGTGGGCGAAGACGCCGACGCCGGAGTTCTCCGGCTGGACGATGTAGTTCTGCAGCTTCAGGTTCGTGCCGGGGATCGGTGCGCCGCCCGCGACGTCGGACGAATGCGCCCAGATCGCGTAGGTGCCCTCCTTGCCGCCACCGCCGGACTTGTCCTCACCGGCGTGCACGAGCACGACGTGGTCGATGATGCCGTCCGGCTCGAACAGGTTGCCGTCGCCGTCCCTGTCGCCCTGGTCCTCGATGTCGTAATCGGACCACGGGAAGGAGGGGTCGGCCTGCGCGAGCGCCGTCACGGCGTCGATCGGCAGCTGCCCCGGGCCGAGCGGGTTGTCCGGGTGGCCCTGCATGTCCTGCATGGGGCCGGCCTCGTACTCGTTGGTCTCGGGGTTGAGATGGCAGACGGTGGCGCCGTAGTACGCCTCCGAGTGCGGCACGGTGACCCACGCGGTGGCCTCACCGGTGAGGGAGTACGCGCCGCGCGACATCTCCTCGTACATGTTCTTCATGGTGTTGCCGGAGATGTCGAAGCCGGGCTTGCCGTCGAGGCCCGTCAGATCGGTGCGCACGCGCTCCGTGACGCCCTCCTCCGAGAACAGCATCTTGTTGTAGAAGTCGCTCGAGAAGTCGGGCATCCACATCGTGTTGTTGTCCTTGTGGGACGCCTTGGCGGGATCCGGGATGTTGTTGTGCAGCGTCGGGCCCTGCACGTCGCCCGCCTTGCAGTCGGTCGCGCCGAAGCTGGTCGGCACCTGCAGGTTCGAGAAGTCCTCGGTCCCGTCGAACTCGACGAGGATGGTCAGCAGCTTCGCCTGCTGGGTGGTCTCGGCCTTCTTGAGGTTCTTCGGGCTCTTGCCCGTCCGGACCGCCTTCGCCTCGGTCTTGGCGAGCTGCTTGGCCGCGACCGGGTTGCCCTGGGCGTGCTTCTCATCGTTCGCCGTCGCGCGCTCGATGGCGGTGCTGCGCATCGAGCGGGCGCTGATGCCGCCCGCACCGCCGACCGCCTCGTCGTCGGACGCATCGGAGATGCCCTCGACGTTGGGCGCCACGTAGTTGATGTACTGATCGGAATAACCCGATCCGACGGCTGCGGTCGATGGACTCGGCGCGGCGCTCGACGGAGCCGCGACGGCCGGGACAGCCCCGAGCGTCACCGCCCCCGCCGCGGCGAGCACGAACGCCGATGTCGTCGCTGCGACACGTCGTCGTGCGCGGACGCTCTTGTCAGACATTGATTCTCCCTCCGGGCACCGCTTCGAGGGTTCCCGCAGCGGTGCGGATGTCCTGCGCCGTTCCGGCGCACAAGATTCAGGAATACCGTGAAAGTCCTATGCAGGGAAACAGAATCGCCTGAAAAACGAAAAATATATCGGTTGCGTCGAGGCGCTCCCGGGATGCGGAAGGCGCCACCCGGGATCCTTCCTGGATGGCGCCTTGTGGGCAGGCAGGGCCTGCAGGGAGCGTGATCAGCCCTTGTTGCAGATCTCCTGCAGCTTCTTGCCCTGCTCGGTCAGCTTGGTGCTCGCGTCCTGCGCCTTGGTCGAGATCTCCTGGGCTTTCTTCTGCGCCTGCTCGATCTTGTCCATGACGGCCGGGTCGGTCGCGTCGATGTTCTTCAGGTCGGGCATCTCGAAGCCGTCGAAGACCTTGACGAACCCGTTGAACTCGGTCGCGAAGGCCGTGAGCGGTGCCTTCACCGTCTCGTTGGTGACCTTCTTGCCGGCCTCCTCGAGCCCCTTCTGCACGGGGGCGAAGATCTCGGCGAAGTCGACCTTCTCACCCTGGGTGGCCTTCTGCATGGCCGAATTGACGTCGCTCGAGATGCTCGAGGTCGCCGCCGTCATCTCCGTGTTCGCGATTTTGCACGCGTCCGCGACGCTCTGGCCGCCCGAGCAGGCCGTCATCGTGGCGGTGAGGGCGATCGCCGCAGCGACGCCGCCGATGCGGGTCAGTGTTGCCTTGTTCATGTGAGCTCTCCGGTCTCTTCCATAGAAGTGGTCGCCGGTGCTGAACGGCACCGGCGACCATGGTTGCCTCCAAGCCTATTTCGAGCGGACGCACAGGTTCGGACGGTCGCGGCGGATCCGGTGAGATCGTGATCGCACTGAGATGTCGCCGGCCGCGGTCTTCTGCGCCCGCCAATCCGGACGCCGGTCGCCGCCGGCCTCGTCGCTAGGCCGGTGTGTCGTCGGGGGCAGGGATGTCCGGATCCCTGACCCGCAGCCGGTCGGGGCGGAACCCGTGCTCCACGCCCCACAGGACGGCCTCAGTGCGGGACGACGCCCCGATGCGTCGGTAGCCGGACCGGATGTACGTCTTGACGGAGTTGATCGACAGGTGCGTGCGCTCGGCGATGTCCGCGTTCGACAGGCCCTGCGTGATGAGGGCGAGCACCTCGGCTTCGCGGGCCGTGAGCCCCTCCTCCCGCCCGGGCCAGTCGCCGGCCGTGATCGCCGGTCTGCTCTGCGCATCGATCCAGATCCGCGGGCCGCCGTCGGAGATCTGCTGCAGAGCGGTGACGAGCTGTCGCGCGGGGAAGCCCTTGGACACGTAGCCGCCGGCGCCGTTGGCGATCGCAGCGCGGATCAGCGCGTCGTCGAGGGCCCAGGAATACACCACGACCCTGTCGACCCGCGGATTCGCGGCCAGGTCGCGGACGTCGTCGTGGTCGCCCTGCGTGGACGCGAAGGTGTCGTACAGGGCGATGTCGACCGACTCGTCCACGGGCTTGTTCAGATCCAGTTCGACGATCTCGACGACGTCCTGGTAGCCGCGCAACATCGCTGCGAGGCCGCGCACGACGACCTCGTAGTCGTTCACCAGCGCGACCCGCAGCAACGTCATCCCTCCCTCGGTCGAGGGGCTCTCACTCCTGGGAGAAGTGTAGGGACCAGAGGTGTGCGATCGTCAGTCGCCCAACACGTTCTTCGCCGCGTCCTTGGCGTTGTCGGCGGCCTTCTTCACCTCGGCCTCGGTCTGGTCGAGCTTGCCCTCGGCGGCCAGCCGGTCGTTGTCGGTCGCCTTCCCGACGGCCTCCTTCGCCCGCCCCTTGAGCTCCTCCGCGGCGTGCTTGATCTTTTCGGTCCCGCTCATGGCAGGTCCTCCCTTCTTCGGTGACACCGCGGGCATCGGATGATGCGGGCGGTCCTCGGATGAGGTGCGGTGCGCCGTGCCCGCCACGCGGTGGAGGCGGTCATGGCGACCACCTGCGATGCAGCTCGGCGACGATCAGACTCTCTCGGCGGGAGGCGTGCCGTTCGGCGGCGGAGTCACGATCTGCGTCGGCCCCGCGCAGCTGCGCGTCCTCCACCTCCCCGAGTTCGACGAAGAGTTCCCGGATCGTCAGGTCGTGCAACGGTCGGCGGATCGCCTCCGCATCATCGCCGCGCGGGCGGTGGGGCTCACGCCCAGCACCGCGTGGGATCCCCTTCGCCCCGCTCCGAACTGCGTCCATGACCTCGCCCCAGCTCTCGCTCGTTGCTTCCACGGTACGGATCCCGAGGGCGATGGGCTTCACCCCAAAGGGTGAAAAGAGGGCTCCTCTGATCGGTGCAGCGGCGGCTCCGCGCGGGGCAGAAGACGATGAGCCGCCCCGGGGGATCCCGGGACGGCTCACTCGCGCGCGGCGCGCGGATCAGCTGGTGGGGTCGAGCTCCTGATGCTCGACGATCCACTTCTGCAGGCGCGGGGTCACCCAGAAGCTGTAGATCCCCAGGGTGATGAGGCAGAGCAGGAACCACTTGATCCAGTGGCCGAACAGGCCAGGCGCGGTGCCGGTGAAGCGCAGGCGCCGGCCGTTGATCCAGGTGTGCTTCGTCTTCCAGCGATAGGTCATCACGACCGCCCACGGATAGCAGATGCCGAGCGTGAGGACGGTGACGAGGAAGCCGCCGATGCCGATTCCGAGCCAGCCGGCAGCGCCCCCGGTGAAGCCGAACTGCAGCGGCGGCAGGCGCGACGCATCGGAGGCGGGGCTTGCCTGGGCGGTGAGGTCAGTCATGTGTTCCTTTCGTCCTGCGATGCAGGCGCGGCTGCCCACCACAGCGGTGAGCGCAATCGGGGACGGGGTTACTTGCGCACCAGGGTGACGGTCTTGGTCACGCCCATCGCGCTCACCTTGTACGAGACCCTGTCTCCCGCGTAGGTGAACTCCTTGGTCGGATCCGTCGACGCGAGAAGCGCCGTGTCGGTGGCCGCCTCGTCACGCGTGGAGGTCCACGTGAAGTCGCCGGCCTCGGTCGGCGCCTGGTACGTGCCGACCCAGTAGACCGCGACGGTGTCGTCCTTCGTGCTGATCCAGTTCACGGAGATCGTGTCCGCGGTGATCGTCGCCGACTGGCTCGAGTCGCCGGCGTCCTCCTGCACCCACTCGCCGGTGAGATCGGCGGGCTGGGGCTTCGGCTGCTCCTGCGTCGCGGCGGGCGTGTCGGCCGACTTCCCGGCACCGGCGCTCGATCCCGCATCGGACGAGCATCCGGCGAGAGTGAGGGCGAGAGCGGAGAGGACGGCGAAGGTGGCGATTGCGGGCTTGCGCATGAGTCTATTTCTGATGTTTCTCTGAGTGTTACGTGTGTACGGGCTGAGTGCAACGGTATCGGCCGGCGGGGACACGGCGAGCCGCCCCCAGCTGAGCTTCTCCCCCGCGCGAAAGAGCCGCCCGAGAAATCCCCGGGCGGCTCATCGTCCTCAGGTCAGCGCGTCGCCGACTCAGGGCGAAGGCCATCGCCCCTCCCGAAGGGACTGCTGTCGGCGCGCGGGGCCGATACAGCGTGGCTCAGGCCTCGTCTGGCGCCGCCTCGATCGAGGCGGCGTCAGAGAGCTTGCGGGCGAAGAGCGTGCCGAACGCACCGGCGACGCCGGCAGCAGCGCCTTTCAGCGCCACCCCCGCTTCTTCGGCCGCGGCCGCGGCACGTGGCTTGTCGGGGATGCCGTCACCATCGACGTCAACCGCTCGGAACGCTTCGGTCGCGCGGTCAACTGTTGTTGACCCGAAGCGAGCGGCCGCGCTGGCGCTTTGAGCAGCCGAGACACGCACCTTCTCGCCGACCTCTACAACAGCTTCGCCCCATCGCTTGGCACCCTCCGCTTCGCGTCCTGATTCGATGCCAAGGCGACCGCGGAAGTCGATGACACCGACCGCAACTCGGTTACTCGACTTCACGACGGCAGGCGAGTCGAACGGGTTGAACAGCACTCTCGCATTGGCGCGTCGCACGGTCGCATCCATCTGCATCACGAGGGCCGCGGTGCTGCGGCCGATCAGCTCCAATCGGTTCTGGCGTGCTGCACGCAGACCGAGCCGGTGACTCTCCAATTCATCAGGCGCGGCATCGAATACCCGGTCAAGTTCGAGAACCGACACGCCGTCTTGGAGCTGGAAGGTGCGCGCAATGACCGCGAGCCACTCGTGGACGCGCACCTCGGCCTCCTTGGTGGCCTTGGCGATCTCGCCGAGGTCGCCCTCCTGCTGGAGCTTCTCTGCAATGGCATCGAGTTGCCGCAGCGCGTATGCCTGCGTGCGGGCGATGGTCATACCGGTCGCCTGGACCTTCGACCATGTGACCTCGGAGACACGGCCGACTTCCGCGCGGACGGTCAGGGCCTCTTCGATGATGAGGTCGACGCCGATCATGTCGGCCAGCACAGCGTCCTTCTGCGCGCGCAAGACGTCGTCGAGCTTCTCGCTGACATCTTGCAGGTACTCGACGATGGCGTCCATCTGCTCCTGCATCGCCCGCTGCTGCATCATGGTCGCCAGAGCCGTGATGGCGAACGGCCCGTTGAGCAGCATCGACGGCGCCTGCGCGATCTGCAGCCACTGCTTGATCTCCCCGGGTTGCCCGACCATCGCGTGGCTGACTCCGGGCGTCTTCGTGGGCATGAGCCCGTACGTTCGGATCGCTTCGGCGGATTCGGCCGTGAGCTTCACCCACCGGCCGGAGTTCTGCGCGATGTCCGCACCCACGTGCGCTGCGGCGGCACCCGTCCCCGTGAACGAACGGAGACGTTGCATGTCGAGCTCACGTGAGGGCAATCTGTCGAGACCTGTCGAGAGAAAGAAGCGCTCGACATCCGTCGACGCGCCGACAACGCTGAGGCTGTCGCCATCACTCACCAGTTCGATCTCGCTGCCCACTGCTGCTCCTCTCGGTCCGGACGTCATGCCGGCGACCTCATCCTTCCAAAACGGTAGTGCGCCCCAACGACGTCCGCCGCCAGCCCGGCCCTGGTCGAGATTCCAGGCATCTCGCGTCGTTCGGCAGTGAGCAGAGCAGAACCCCCGCGATCCCTGTGTTATCAAGGGATCTGCGGGGGTTCTCAGTGGCGGTGACGGTGGGATTTGAACCCACGGTAGGGGGTTACCCTACACAACTTTTCGAGAGTTGCACCTTCGGCCGCTCGGACACGTCACCGCGGAACAGCTTACGCGACGCCGGGATCGAGCGC
>JAFDWP010000160.1 GCA_018268435.1 Actinomycetota bacterium | reverse complement strand
TTGAGCTGGCGCAGCAGGTCCACGTCGATGCCGGCGTCGTCGACGACGTAGCCGGAGGAGTCGGAGGCGGTCACGGCCTTCGCACCCAGCTGGGCGGCCTTCTGGATCGCGTAGATCGCGACGTTGCCGGATCCGGAGACCCCGACGCGCTTGCCATCGAGGGACTCGCCGTGCACGGCCAGCATCTCCTGGGCGAAGAACACGGCGCCGTAGCCCGTGGCCTCGGTGCGCACCTGCGCACCGCCCCAGCCGATGCCCTTGCCGGTGAACATGCCCGACTCGTGGCGGTTGGTGATCTTGCGGTACTGGCCGAAGAGGTAGCCGATCTCCCGGCCGCCGACGCCGATGTCGCCCGCGGGGACGTCGGTGTGCTCACCCAGATGACGGTACAGCTCGTTCATGAACGACTGGCAGAACCGCATGATCTCGGCGTCGCTGCGGCCGTGCGGGTCGAAGTTCGAGCCGCCCTTGCCGCCGCCGATGCCCTGACCGGTGAGCGCGTTCTTGAAGATCTGCTCGAAGCCGAGGAACTTGATGATCGAGATGTTCACCGACGGGTGGAAGCGCAGGCCGCCCTTGTACGGGCCGAGCACCGAGGAGTACTGCACCCGGTAGCCCCGGTTGACCTGCAGCTTGCCGTTGTCGTCGACCCACGGCACCCGGAAGATGATCTGACGCTCCGGCTCCACGAGGCGCTCCAGCACACCCGCCTCGACGTACTCCGGGTGGCGCTCGAGCACCGGGCCGATCGAGTGCAGCACCTCGTGCACGGCCTGGTGGTACTCCGGCTCGTTCGGGTTCAGCGCACGCACGTCATCGAAGATCGGCTGCGCCAGGGCGGAGAGGGGATGGAAGTCTGCGGTGGTGGTTTCGGTCACGCGGGGGATGCTTTCTGACGAAGGAGACGAAGGGGCCAGCGCTGTCGATCGTGTCGTGCGCGACGTGCCGGATGCGGCGGAGTTCTCACTCTAACCCCCGGTACGCCACCGCCCTGGCCGTATGAACGGGCGGGAGAACGCCGGATCAGCCGGTGTTCTGCAGTCCGGCGGCCACTCCGCTGACAGAGAGCAGCAGCAGGCGCTGCAGCTCCGGGTCCGGTGCCGGCGCCTGCTCACCGGTGTCGCGGAGGGCGCGCAGTGCGCGCAGCTGCAGCAGCGAGAGCGCGTCCACGTAGGGGCTGCGCATCGCCACGGCGCGCTGCAGGATCGGCTTGTTCTCCAGCAGGCGCTCGCCGCCGGTGAGCCGGATCACCCAGGAGCGCGTGAGCTCCATCTCCTCCAGCACGAGCGCGGCGAGGTCGTCGCGGTCGCCGAGGTCGAGGTAGCGGCGGGCGATGCGCGGATCCGTCTTCGCGAGGCTCATCGCGACGTTGTCGACCATGGTGCGCAGCAGTGGCCATTCCCGGTACGCGGTGCGCAGCAGCTCCTCGTCGCCGACGGCTTCGAGGGCCGTGCCGAGGCCGAACCAGCCCGCGAGGTTGATCCGCGCCTGCGTCCAGGCGAACACCCACGGGATCGCCCTGAGGTCCTCGAGGGACTCCACGGAGAGCCCGCGGCGGGCGGGGCGGGAGCCGAGGGCGAGCAGCCCGATCTCCTCCATGGGCGTGACGGTCGCGAACCAGGGTGCGAAGCCGGGCGCCTTCACCAGGGCGAAGAAGCGCTCCCGGGACGCGCGGTCCATCGTGGCCGCCACCTCGGCGAACCGGGCCGCCGCGGCGCTGTTGCGCTGCTCGACGCCGGGGGAGGAGGCGAGCAGGGTCGCCGCGGTGACCTGGTCGATGTGCCGCATCGCGATCGCGGGCTCGCCGTAGCGGGCGAAGATGACCTCGCCCTGCTCGGTGAGCTTGAACCGGCCGTCCACCGAGTGCGGCGGCTGGGCCAGGATCGCGGAGTTCGCGGGACCGCCGCCGCGCCCGAGCGCGCCGCCGCGGCCGTGGAACAGGGTGAGCTCGATGCCCTCCTGCTTCGCCCAGGCGGCGATCTCGGCCTGCGCCTCGTAGAGCGCGAGGTTGGCGGCGACGGGGCCGACGTCCTTCGAGGAGTCGGAGTAGCCGAGCATGACCTCGAGCCGCCGGTCGGTGGCGGCGAGCCGCGCGACGAACGCCGGGTGTTGCACGATCTCGGCCAGGATCCGCGGCGCTGCCTGCAGATCGGCGAAGGTCTCGAACAGCGGCACGACGTCGAGCACCGGCACGTCGCCGCCGCAGGCGACCGCCGCCAGGCGGTGCACGTTCGCGAGGTCGTCGGCGGACTGGGTGAAGGACACCACGTAGCGTCCGGCGGCGCGCGGTCCGTAGGCGTGCTGGATCTCCCGGATGGTGCGGAAGACCGCGAGCACCTCCTCGGTCTGCGCGCTCAGGGATCCCGCTCGCCCGGGCTCGTGCACCGCCGCCTCGAGCTCGGCCAACGCGTTCGCGTGCACTTGGGAGTGCTGGCGCACCTCCAGCTCGGCGAGGTGGAAGCCGTACGTCTGCACCTGCCAGATGAGGTGCTGCACGCCGCCGAACGCGTGCCGATGCGCACCGGCGGCCTCGAGCGAGGACTGCACGACGCGGAGATCCGCCAGCAGCTGCTCGGGATCCGTGTACGCGCCCTCATCGCCGCGCCGGGTGGCGGCGACGCGGTGGGCGAGCAGGAGCAGGATCCGTCGGTGCGGCTCGGCGGGGGAGCGGGTGGCGATCTCGCCCGCCACCTCCGAGTGCGCGGCCTGCAGCGACGCCCACAGGGCGCTCGCCGCCGCGGACGGCGGCGTGCCCTCGGCGTCGAGCGTGAGGGTGCGGCCGATCCGCTCCAGGGCGCGCTCGAGCCCGCGCAGCACGTGGTCCGCGGCGATCGACGCGGCCTCGCGGGTCACCGCGGCGGTCACGAACGGGTTGCCGTCGCGGTCGCCGCCGACCCAGGTGCCGATCCGCACGAACGCGGGCACGATCGGCGCCGAGGAGCCGGACTCCTCGCCGCGCAGGACGTCGTCGATGCGGCGGTACACGTGCGGCACGGTCGTGAACAGCGTCTCGTCGAACACGCTCATCACGGTGCGCACCTCGTCGGTGGGCTCGGGCTTCTGCGACCGCAGCGGCGCGGTGCGCCACAGCGTGTCGACCTCCTCCAGCATGCGCCGCCGGGCGCGGTGCGCCTCGGCGCCGCCGGGGGTCGCGGCGTCGTGCGCGGTGAGCAGGTCGGCGAGGCGGCGGATGCTCGAGGACACCGCGCGTCGGCGGGCCTCGGTCGGGTGCGCGGTGAACACGGGGTGGAAGCGCAGGGCGCCGAGCCGGCGCCGCGCCTCGTCCTCGCCGACCTCGGCGGCCAGCTGGGCGAACGCCCCCGCCACGGTGTCGGTGCGCGCGACGGCGCCGGAGGAGGGGTCGTCGCTGCGCTCGCGCAGCACGCGCACGCGCTGGTGCTCCTCGGCGAGGTTCACCAGGTGGAAGTACGCCGTGAACGCACGGGCGACCTCGTCGGCGCGCTGCACCGAGAGCTCCTCGGCGATGCGCGTGGCGCGGTCGAACGCCTCGGCCGACTCGTCGGTGTAGGCCTCGATCGTGGCCTGGCGCAGGCGCTCGACGTCGTCGAACAGGTCGTCGCCGCCGGATTCGCGCAGCACCTGCCCGAGCAGGGCGCCGAGCATGCGCACGTCCGCGCGCAGGGCCTCGGGCAGCTCGCGGCCGGCTTCGAATCGCAGCGCGATGCGGAT
>JAFDWP010000015.1 GCA_018268435.1 Actinomycetota bacterium | reverse complement strand
GGGGCGTCAGCGCCAGCGGGTCGTCATGAGGAAGCCGATCAGCGCGATGCCGAGGCCGATCAGCAGGTTCCACGACTGCAGGCCCGGGATCGGATACTGCATCCCCGTGATGTAGAAGACCAGGATCCAGGCCAGCCCCAGCAGCATGAAGCCGACCATGACCGGCTTGAACCACACGGCGTTGGGTGCGGCGTCGCCGGGGACCTTCTCTGCGACGGCTTCTTCGGGCTTGCGGGATCGTGCCATGCGCACAGTCTACCCAAACGCCCGGGGCCCGAGACAGGGGCGGGCCGCACGGAAAGCTCGGTTGAGTAGGATCGCGGGATGACCGACGCCGCGCGAGCATCCGCCCGCCGCGTCCGCCGTGCTCCGCGGAGCAGGGCCACCGTCGTGAGCGTGCTCGGGGAGCTGCTGCTGACCGCGGGCGTCGTGGTGCTGCTGTACGTCGCCTGGCAGATGTGGATCGGTGACGTCATCATGAGCGCCGAGGCGGATCAGAGGGGGAACGCGGTCAGCCAGGCGTGGGCCCGCCGGCCGGCGCCGGCGCTCCCCCCGGTGGCCGACGACGGCAACGTGGTCGACGACGTCGCGCATCCCCGGTACGAGCCGCCCGTCATGGCTCCGCCCGAGAACGGGGTGCCGTGGGGGGCGCAGATGCACGTGCCGCGCTGGGGCGCCGACTACAACGTCCAGATCGCGGGCGGGGTGACCCGGCCGGACACCCTCGACCACGGCTGGATCGGCGTGTACCCGAACTCCGGGATGCCCGGCCAGGTGGGCAACGTCACGATGGCGGCGCACCGCACCACCTGGGGCAAGCCGTTCAACCAGCTCGACCGGCTGCGCCTGAACGACGCGATCGTGATCGAGACCGCCGAGGGCTGGTACACCTACCGGTTCCGCACGCTCGAATACGTCACGCCCGACAGCGGCGACGTGCTGGATCCCGTCCCCCAGGATCCGCAGGCCTCCCCGACCGCCGCCACGGGCCGGTACATCACCCTCACCGCGTGCTCGCCGCTGTACTCGCTGGCGGAGCGGATCGTGGCGTACGGGGTGTTCGAGGGCTTCCAGCCGCGGGCGCTGGGCGCCCCGGCGTCTCTGAAGGCGGTGAGCTGATGTACGGCGCCCTCTGGCGACTGCTGCCCGGTCCGTGGTGGGTGCGGCTGATCCTCGCGCTCGCGCTGCTCGCGGCCGTGCTGTACGCGCTGATGTTCTGGGTGTTCCCGTGGGTGAGTCCGCTCATCTCCCCCGGCGACGTGAGCATCGAGCCCGCGCCGACCGCGACCTGACCGGCCCATCGTCGCGCTGCGCGGTTCCCGAGCGAGCGGCGAAGCCGCGAGACGAGGGGCGCTCGGGGACCGGGACGTCAGGGATCTACTTGCCGGTGCAGTACGTGAGGTCGATCGTGGACTGCACGGGCACGTCGCCGGGCGGGGCCGACATGGCGGCGACGGTCTTCGGATCCGTGGCCTTGCAGTCGGCGTTCGCGACCGGGTTCGCGGTGAGCCCGAGCTCCTGGAGCGCCTGCGTCGCCGAGTCCAGGGTCCAGCCGGTGAGATCGTTCAGGGTGACGACGCCGCTCGCCACGACCAGGTCGATGATCGTGCCCGGCGCGACCTTGGTGTCGGCCTGCACGCTCGTGGACAGCACGATGTCGTGCTGCGTGCGCGGATCGTTCTTCTGGGTGACCGATCCGAGCTGCAGTCCCGCCTGCGCGAGTGCGTCCTTCGCGGATGCGGCGCTGAGCCCCACGAGCTGCGGGACGACGACCTCGGCGGCCCCCGTGGAGACGTACACGGTGACCGACTGGCCCTTGTCCATGATGCTGCCGGCCTCGGGGTCGGTGCTGATGACCTTGCCCTTGTCGACCGAGGCATCCGCCTGGTCGATGCGGATCGCGCGCAGATCGTTCTTGGCGAGCAGCGCGACCGCCGAGTCGTAGGACTGGTTGACCAGGTTCGGCACCGTGCGCCCGGCGCTCGGAACGTCGGCGCTCGGCTTGATCGCCAGCACCCAGATCAGCACGGAGGCGAGCAGCACCACGAGCAGGGCGACGCCCGCCCAGACCCAGGCAACCGGCGGACCGGACTGGGTGCGGGTCATGGTGGTGTCGGAGGAGAGCTGGCGCAGCGTCCGGGCCGTCTCCTGGGCGTGCCGCGGGCTGGGCCCGTACAGCTCGCTGGTGAGCGACGACAGCTGCTTCTTGCTGGGCGCGGCGCCGGTCACGGCGTCGTCGAGTGCGGTGCGGAACGAGACCGCATCGGGGAACCGCTGGAACGGATCCTTCGCCATCGCGCGCAGCACGATCGGCTCCAGGGCGCGGATGCGCCCGAGCTCGGCCGCGGAGTGCTCCTCGTCGTGCACCTGGCTCGGCGGCAGCGGGGTCTCGCTGACGTGCTGGTAGGCGACGGCGACCGGCGACTCGCCGCGGAACGGCTGGCGCCCGGCGAGCATCTCGTAGAGGACGACGCCGGTCGAGTACAGGTCGGTGCGCGCGTCGACCTGCTCCCCCTTGGCCTGCTCGGGGGAGAAGTACGCGGCGGTGCCGATGATCTGCGTGGTCTCGGCGACCGTGGACGAGGAGTCCGACACGGCGCGGGCAATGCCGAAGTCCATCACCTTCACGGTGCCGTCGGGGGTCACCTTGACGTTGCCCGGCTTGATGTCGCGGTGCACGACACCCGCGCGGTGCGAATACTCCAGCGCCTCGAGGATGCCGTCCGCGTACCGCACCGCGTCGGCCGTGGGCACCGGCCCCCGGGCGATGATGTCCTTGAGCAGGTCCCCCGGGACCAGTTCCATCACGATGAACGGCACCGGCTCGGCGGCACTGCCGCCGGCCTCGGGGCTGCTGTCCTCCCCCGCGTCGAACACCCGCACGATCGACGGATGCGACATGCGCGACGCGGCCTGCGCCTCCATCCGGAACCGGGTGCGGAACGCGGCGTCGCGGGCGAGCTCGCGGTCCAGGATCTTGATCGCGACCTCGCGGCCGAGGGTCAGGTCGTACCCCCGGTGCACGTGCGCCATGCCGCCCCGGCCGATGAGGTCATCGACGCGGTAGCGGCCGGCCATGACGCGCGCGGTCGTGGTCACCGAGATCCCCCCTCGTTCTTCCTGCTGGTGCTGCGGTCGCTCAGGGCGTCGGCGGCGGTGTCGTCGGTCCCACGGCGGGCTCGATCTGCTGCGCCATCTGCGGCGACGGGCCGCTCTCGCGCTTGCTGTCGCCGCACAGCGCCATGTAGGTTGCGGTGACCTGCGCCCCCGGCTGGTTCGCCACCGAGATCTCGGCGTTGAGGGAGCCGGCGTCGAACGTCTTCTGGGATCCGTCTCCGACGAAGGTCGCGTTGGTGAGCGTGACCACGTACCCCGACACGTTCCCGGTACCGCTCGGGCACACGAAGCCGGCCCAGCTGAGCTGCACCGTGCCGCCGGCGATGGCGGATCCGCCGAGCGTCGGCGGGGAGTCGGGTGCGCCGATCGACACCATGTCGGTGTACACCGTGAGCTGCACCGAGGTGCCCTTCTTCACGTTGCCGCCGCTGGGGTTGGTGCTGTAGACGGTGCCGACCTTGTCCGCCGCGGGGGCGTGGTCGCCGTTCGAGCAGGTGCCGTCGAGCCCGGCGCCCTTGAGGGTCTGCACCGCGGCGTCGCACTGCTGGCCGATCAGGTTGAGCGTGCCGAGCGGGACCGAGTCGGAGGTCGGCGTCGGCTTCGGCGAGACGGTCTTCGGGGGCGTGCTCTGCGCGCTCGTCGTGGATGTCGGCTCCGGCGCCTTCTGGTTCGCGAGCAGCGCCCACACCGTGCCTCCGAGCACGATGATCAGCAGCGCGATGAGTGCGATCAGCGGCCAGGTCCACGGGCTGCGCTTCTTCTTCTCCGGGGCCTCCTCGGCCTCGGTCGGGATCTTCGCTGTGGTCGGCATGATCGTGGTCGCGCCCTGGGTCGCACCCAGCAGCTGCGTCATGGCGTCGTCGTCCCCGGTGCCGGAGCCGATCGTGCCGACCACGCCGGCGATGACCGCGGGCACCGCGATCGCCGCGGAGTTCAGGTCGCCGCGACGCAGCGCCTGCGCCGCGCGCGCGACGGTGGCCGCGGAGCTGGGCCGGTCGGCCGGCTTCTTCGCGATCATCGACATGACCAGGTTCTGCACCGGCTGCGGCACCGTGGCGGGCAGCGGCGGCGGGGTGTCGTTGATCTGCGCCATCGCGATCGCGACCTGCGACTCGCCGGTGAACGGGCGCTTGCCCGCCAGGCACTCGTACGCGACGATGCCGAGCGAGTAGATGTCGGTGGCGGGCGAGGCGGCATGCCCCGACGCCTGCTCGGGCGAGAGGTACTGCACGGTGCCCATGACCTGGCCGGTTGCCGTGAGCGGCACCTGATCCGCGATGCGGGCGATGCCGAAGTCGGTGATCTTGACGCGGCCGTCCGGCGTGATCAGCAGGTTGCCAGGCTTGATGTCGCGGTGCACGAGGCCGGCGGCGTGCGCGGCCTGCAGCGCGGAGGCCGTCTGCGCGACGATGTCGAGGGTCTTGTCGGCGCTGAGCGATCCCTCGCGCTCGATGATCGTGGAGAGCGCCTCACCGGGCACGAGCTCCATGACCAGGTACGCGGAGCCGTTCTCCTCGCCGTAGTCGAAGACGCTCGCGATGCCCTCGTGGTTCACGAGGGCCGCGTGCCGGGCCTCGGCGCGGAAGCGCTCGAGGAAGCCGGGATCCCCCATGTACTCGTCCTTGAGGATCTTGATCGCGACGGTCCGCCCGATGACGTGGTCGGTCGCCTCCCAGACCTCGCCCATACCGCCGATGGCGATCCGAGACTGCAGCTCGTAGCGACCGCCGAAATGCACACCCTGCGTCGGCCTCATCTCTTCAGCACCGCCTCCATGACCTTCTTCGCAATTGGTGACGCGATCGCATCACCGGATCCGGACTGTCCCTGCCCACCGCCGTCTTCGACGACGACCGCAACGGCGATCTCCGGGTTCGAAGCGGGCGCGAAGCCGGTGAACCACAGCGTGTAGGGGTCTGTGTCGCCGTTCTCCGCTGTGCCCGTCTTACCGGCCACGTCGACTCCGTCTATTCTTGCACCCTGCGCCGCGCCGCTTGAGACCGACGCCTGCATGGCGGCGCTGAGCGCCGCGGCCTGATCGCTGCTCATCGCCTGCCGGAACTGGCTGTTCTCGAACTGCTTCTGCACGGACAGGTCATCGCCGACGACCTGGTCCACCATCCGCGGGTTCATCACGACGCCGTTGTTCGCGATGCCGGCCGCGACCATCGCCATCTGCAGCGGGGTGGCCCGCACGTCGCCCTGGCCGAAGCCGGTGAGCCCGGTCTTGTCCGGCGAGAGGCTCTTCGGGTAGGTCGAGGCGGACGACTGCAGCGGCAGCGAGAACTCGTGGTCGAAGCCGTACTTCTCGGCCGCGGCGCGGATCGCGTCGTCGCCGAGCTGTACGGCGAGCTCCGCCATCGGGATGTTGCAGCTGAGCCGGATCGCGTCCGCGAGGGTCACGGTCGCCCCCTCGCCGCAGGTGCCGCCCCAGGCGTTGTGCACGGCCGTGCTGGTGCCGGGCAGCGTGTACGCCGCCGGATTGGGGAACGTCGACTGCATCGTGAAGCTGCCGGAGTCGAGCGCCGCCGTGGCGACCACGAGCTTGAACGTGGATCCGGGCGGGTTCATGTTCCCGGCGATGGCGCGGTTCGACAGCGGCTTGTTCGGGTCGGCGACGAGGGCGTCGTAGGCGTCGTTGGCGCTCTTCGAGTCGTGCACTGCGAGGCTGTTCGTGTCGAAGCCGGGGGTGGAGACCATCGCCAGGATCCGGCCCGTCTTCGGCTCGATCGCGACGACGGCGCCCTGGTAGCCCTGCAGCGCGTCGTAGGCGGCCTTCTGTGCGACCGGGTCGAGTGTGAGCACCACGTTCGCGCCCTTCTGCGGCTGCCCCGAGATGATGCGCTCGACCGACGACAGGAACTGCGAGCCGCCGGTGCCGCTGAGCTCGCTGTTCATCGCCTTCTCGATGCCGGTCGCGCTGCCCAGCGCGGGGTTGTAGTAGCCGGTGACGGCGGACCACATCTGCGGATCCGTGTAGACGCGCTGGAACGAGTACATGTCGTCCGAGGGCACGGAGGTCGCGATCGGCGCGCCGCCCGCGATGATCGATCCGCGCTGGATCTCGTAGCTGTCCAGCCGGGTGCGGCGGTTGGCGTCGTTCTGCGCGAGCGCATCGGCCTGCACGACCTGGATCCAGCTCACGGAGACGAACAGGGCCAGGAACATGGCCAGCACGAGGATGCTGATGCGACGGAGCTCTTTAGTCATGCGACACCCCCTGGGGTGTCGTGCTCGTCGGTCCCTGAGCGAGCGGGTCGAGACGAAGCGTCGTCATCCGATCACCACCCTGGGCTGGCGGCGCACGCCGTCGGAGATGCGCAGCAGCAGTCCGACGATGAGCCAGTTGGCGATGAGGGACGATCCGCCGGCGGCGAGGAACGGCGTGGTGAGGCCGGTCAGCGGGATCACCCGGGTGACGCCGCCGACCATGATGAACACCTGCAGGCCGATCGTGAACGAGACGCCCACCGCGAGCAGCTTGCCGAAGTCGTCCTGCCCGGCGACGCCGATCCGCAGGCCGCGGCTCACGAACACCATGTACAGGCAGAGCAGCGCGAACAGCCCGATCAGGCCGATCTCCTCGCCGAGGCTGGTGATGATGAAGTCGCTCTCGGCCACCGGGGTGATCTGCGGGCGGCCCTGGCCGAGCCCGGTGCCGATCAGTCCGCCGTGCGCGAGCCCGAAGATGCCCTGGGTGAGCTGATAGCTCTGGTCCTCCATGAGATCCGGGTCGAAGGCGTTGATCCAGGTGTTGAAGCGGTTCTGCACGTAGGTGAGGAACTGCGAGACGATCGCGACGCCGATCACGACGCCCGCGACGCCGATGAGCACCCAGCTCGTCTTCCCGGTAGCGACGTACAGCATCACGATGAACATGCCGAAGATGAGCACACCGGTGCCGAGGTCGTGCTGGGCGACGATGATGCCGAGCGAGATGAGCCACACCACGATCACGGGGCCGAGCTCGCGCATGCGCGGCCAGGTGATGCCGGCGAACCGCTTGCCCACCGAGGACAGGCTCTCGCGGGTGCGCACCAGGTAGCCGGCGAAGAAGATCGCGAGGAAGATCTTGGCGAGCTCGCCGGGCTGGATCCCGAGTCCGGCGATGTTGATCCAGACGTCGGCGTTCGCGTCGTCGACGCCGAGGCCGGGGATGAACGGCAGGATCAGCAGCACGATGCCGGTGAGGCCGGACAGGTACGTGAAGCGGTACAGCACGCGGTAGTTGCGCAGGAAGATGACGAGCGCGATGGCGCCGATCACGGAGATCGCCATCCACATCAGCTGCTTGTTGGAGTAGGCGTCGAAGCCGACCCGGTGCGCGGCGATGTCGAGACGGTAGATCTCGGCGATGCCGACGCCGGTCAGCAGGGTCGCGATCGGCAGCACGAACGGATCCGCGTCGCTCGCGACGAAGCGCAGCACGATGTGCAGCGCGAAGACGAGCACCGCGAGCCCGCCGCCGATGAGCAGGATCATCGGGTCGATGTGGCCGAGCGCGCCCAGCTGCACCAGGGTGAGCGCGGCGCCCGCGACGACCACGGCGAACAGCAGCAGCCAGAATTCGCGGTTGCGCTGCGTCTGCGGGCCGCGGATGCGGCGCAGGGCGCGGAGCACGGCGGTGTCGGCCGCGACGTCGCCGGGCGTGGATGCGGTGGCGGTCATGGTGTCTTCCCCGTCCCGGCCGCGGCGCGCAGGCTCTCGACCGTCGTCCGCGCGGCGGCGAGCGTGCTGGCGCTCGTGGTCTGCTGGACGGCCGATTGGTAGAACTCGGGCAGATCGGACACCTTGATGCCGGTGTCCTCGTACACATGCGAGAGCGGGATCGGCCCGAGGTCCTGCTGGATCCCCTGGAAGATGACGACGGTTCCGGTCTCCGGCCCGACGCCCACGAAGTAGCGGGTCTGCGTCCACGCGTAGCCGCCGAACAGGGCCGCGGTCATGAGCGCGATCACGACGATGAAGCCGGTGATCCATCCGATGCGGCGACGCAGCGAGCGCCGGTGGTCCTCCTCGATGAGCTCCTCGAGGTAGTCCGCGGCGGGCTCGAAGTGGGTCGGCACGTTCGCGGCCTGGCGCACCGGATGCAGCCAGCTCGGCCGGGCCGGGCGGGCCGCCGGCACGATGATGCCCTGCGGATTGGCGGCCGCCCCGACGATCGTGGCGGAGCCGGACAGCACCGGGTGGTGGCCGCCGACGTCGACGATCACGACTGTGACGTTGTCGGGGGCGCCGCCGTCGAGCGCGAACTTCAGCAGCCCGTCGGCGGTGCGGCCGGGGGCCATGCCCAGACGCAGCGCCTTCTCCATGTGGGCCTCGTCGACGACGCCGGAGAGGCCGTCGGAGCAGAGCAGCCAGCGGTCGCCCGGCAGCGTCGGCATGACGAACATGTCGAGCTCCGGATCCGAGTCCATGTCGCTGAGCACCCGCATGAGCACGGAACGGCGCGGGTGGTAGCGCGCCTCCTCGGGCGTGATGCGTCCGGCGTCGACCAGCCGCTGCACGAAGGTGTGGTCAGTGGTGATCTGGGTGAGCGCCTCGTCGCGGTAGAGGTAGATGCGCGAGTCGCCGATGTGGCCGATCACCGCGTAGTCGTCGACCATGATGATCGCGTCGAGGGTGGTGCCGAGACCGGCCAGCTCCGGGCGGTCCTTCACGGCGCGGATCATGTCGCCGGCCGCGGTGGTGGCGGCGGCCTGCAGCGAGGCCTCCGCGTCCATCGTGGACGGGTAGGCGTGGTCGAGGTTCTGCAACCGGTGGATCGCGATGCTGCTGGCGACGTCGCCGCCCGCGTGACCGCCCATGCCGTCGGCGACGACGAACAGGTTCGCCCCGGCGTAGCCGGAGTCCTGGTTGTTGGAGCGGACCTTCCCGGTGTGGGAGATCGCAGCGCTCGAGCCCTCGAAGACCATGGCCGCCGGTTACGCCCGCAGCTCGAACGTCGTGGCGCCCACCTTGATGGGCGCGCCGATCGACACCGAGACCGGGGCGCCCACGCGCTCGCCGTTCAGGAACGTGCCGTTCGTGGAGTCGAGGTCCTGCAGCATCCACTGCTCGCCCCACAGCATGAGTCGTGCGTGGTGGCTGGAGGTGTAGTCGTCGCGGATCACGAGGCCCGACTCGCTGGAGCGGCCGATCGACATCGGCTCGGATCCGAGCGGCACCTCCAGGCCCGCCTTCGGCCCCGACGTGATCACGAGCTTGCTGACGGTGGACGTGGTCGCGGGCCCGCCGGGCTTGCTGCGCGGCGCGGCCTTGGGCTTGGCGGGCGCCGCCGGCTTCGCCACGGGTGCGCTCGCCGCGGCCGCCTCGGCCTGCGGCATCTTGCGCACGCGCACGCCGAAGAGGTCGGCGCGCAGCGAGTACACGACGGCGAACACGAAGAACCACATCAGCACGAGGAAGCCGATGCGCAGCAGGAGCAGCGTCAATTCACTCATGCCGAAGGCTCCTCACCGGTCCCTGAGCGAGCGCCCTGTTCACCGGTCCCTGAGCGAGCGCCCTGTTCACCGGTCCCTGAGCGAGCGCCCTGTTCACCGGTCCCTGAGCGAGCGCAGCGAGACGAAGGGCGCTCACGGATTGACCCCGAACGCGCGGGGCGCGCCACCGCGCGCGGACACGGGCACGACCTGGAAGGTCAGATCCGTGCGGCCGATCGTGATCACCATCCCGCTCTCGAGCTGCGCCTCGCGGATGCGCTGGCCGTTCAGCTTGGTGCCGTTGGTGGATCCGAGGTCGCGCAGCATGGCGTGGTCGCCGTCCCAGAGCACCTCGGCGTGCTTGCGGCTGGATCCGGAGTCGCTGATCGTGATGTCGGCGTCGCTGCCGCGGCCGATGACCGTACGGGCCTTGGTGAGGGGGTGGCGTGCGCCGCCGGTCGCGATCTCGGCCTGCCAGGTGACCCGCCCGCCGCTCGGCGCCGAGGCGGATTCGACGCGCACCGTGCCGGTTGCGAGCTTGTCGTCGGCCTCGAGGGCGATGTTCACGGGGCCCGCGAAGCTGTAGCCCTGGGCGCGGGCGTGGTCCTTGACCAGGACGAGGAGCTCGTCGATGAGGGCGGATCCGAGGCCGTTCATGGCGGTGGCGTCGTCGCCGCTGAGGTGCACGAGGAAGGTGCTGGGGACGATGATCCGGTCGCGACTGACGACCGCGGCCTTGGTGTCCAGCTCGCGGCGCAGAGCCGAAGCGATCTCCACCGGCTGGATGCCGCTGCGGAAGGTCTTCGCGAAGGCGCTGTTCACTGCGCGTTCGAGACCCTTCTCAAAGCTGTCTAGTAGTCCCACTGGGCTCCCATGGCTCACCGATCGGTAGGGCCATGTTAGCGACACGGTCTGGATGAACCCCTGGCGCGGCGCGATATGCGGCAAACGCTGAACTCGCGTCCCGCGCCCGGGGTCTGCGGTCCGGTGCGGCGGCGATGGTGCGAAGGGGGTCCGCAGCCGTGTTATTCTCGGGAGGTTGGTTCGCGAGGACCGACATGCGCGAGTGGCGGAATAGGTAGACGCGCTGGCTTCAGGTGCCAGTGCCTGCAAGGGCGTGGGGGTTCAAGTCCCCCCTCGCGCACAGTGAGAGGAAGCGGTCGGATCCGAGAGGATCCGGCCGCTTCGTCGTTGACGCTCCGACCGGACAAGCGTGCAACAGCGTAATATTGCAGCGTTGCAAGTTTGTCCGGATCTCCGGACGCCACGGCGGCGCGCACGCGGGAGGGCGAGATGACCACCATCGACGATGCGGTCGGCCTGACCGCCGAGGCCGGCGGTCGGCGGGAGCGCAAGAAGCAGCAGACGCGCCAGGCGCTGCATGAGGCGGCGCTGCGTCTGGTCGAGGACCAGGGTCTGGACGGCACCACGATCGAGCAGATCTGTCAGGCCGTGGACGTGTC